>NZ_JBQENC010000006.1:54463-265920 GCF_052044485.1 Pseudoxanthomonas sp. 22568 | reverse complement strand
TGCGCATCGCCGACGGCCCGCTGGACCGGCTGCCGCGCAGCGGCGTGGCCGGCATCGCCACCGAACTCAGGCAACCGCTGGCCGAAGTGGAAACCGCGGTCGCCCTCCTGCGCACCCTGGATCCCAAGCCCGGCGCGCAGATCGGCGAGCTGGGCAGCGATACCTACGTGGTGCCCGACTGTGTGGTCTGGCGCCAACGCGGCGTCTGGCGGGCGGCCCTGGCCGGCAACAACCTGCCCCGGATCGGCATCCATCGCGGCTACGAACAGATGATCCGGCGCTGCGGCGAGAGCGACGCCGGCTACCTCAAGGGGCAACTGCAGGAAGCCCGCTGGCTGCTCAAGAGCCTGGAGGCGCGCGGCGAGACCCTGCTCAAGGTCACCCGCTGCCTGATCCGTGAACAGGCCGGCTTCCTGGAATTCGGCGAACAGGCGCTGCGCCCGCTGACCCTGCGCGAGGTCGCCAGCGAAGTCAGCCTCCACGAATCCACGGTTTCACGGGCGATCGCGCGCAAGTACGTGCGCACGCCGCGTGGAACCTTGCCGCTGCGGGCCTTCTTCGCCTCCGGCATCGACACCGAGGGCGGCGGCGAGGCGTCCAGCACCGCCATCCAGGCCATGATCCGCCGCCTGATCGAGCAGGAAAATCCGCGCAAACCCTTGTCCGACGCCAAGCTCGCGGACCTGCTGAAGGCCTCCGGCATCCCGGTAGCGCGGCGTACGGTCGCCAAATACCGTGAAGCCCTGCACATCCTTTCGTCGCACGAACGCGTGCGCCTGGACTGAATCCGCGTTTTTCCTTCGCACCGCTTGATCACGGTCGGGATCAGGCCCATCTTGTCATTGCGGCGTTTGGCCGCGTTGACGGAGATGTCCTGGAACCCAAGCCTGATTCCGTTGTCACAGATGCACGACAACGCGTTCTCAGCAGTGCCGACAGCACTGCATCACCGACAGAAGGAGGCAAGCGATGCGTATCGAGACCTACGGGCATGAAATCGAAGTCACCCCCGCCCTGCGCGAATACGTGGAAACCAAGCTGAAGCGCCTGGAGCGCCATTTCGACCAACCCTTCGAAGTCCGTACCCAACTCTGTACGCGCAAACCCGACTACGTCGCCGAAGCGACCGTCTCCCTCGCGGGCCGTACCCTCCATGCCGACGCCGGTGCGCAGACCATGTACGCCGCCATCGACATCCTGGCTGACAAGCTCGATCGCCTGCTGGTCAAGCACAAGGAAAAGAAGACCGACGTGCAGCGCGGCCTCCGCGTGGAAGCCGTCGGCTGAGGCAATTCCCGCCCCCAACCGCCCTTGCCTGCGACCATCGCGGTCCGGGCAGGGGCGCAGTAGCAGCATTCTTCACGCTGCATTAGCAGTTCCCATCCCTCCGGATTACACTCCCCCTGCCTGCGCCGTCCGCGCCCGGCGGGTCGCATCGACGCACCCGTCCCGTGCGCACGCCAGTACGACGACGCGCCGCATCTTCCCCACTTCCCCGTCCGTCCTCGCATGATGAACACCAGTATCACCGCACGCGAACTGTTCGAGCAGCAGAAGGAGAAGCTGGCCCTGCGCTGGGTGGCCGGACAGAAGGGCGAGAACCGGATCCTCGAAGCCGGCGACACGATCGCGCGGCGTCCATCGCTGGCCGGCTATCTCAACGCGGTCTATCCCAACAAGGTGCAGATCCTGGGCACCGAGGAACTGACCTGGCTGGATTCGCTGGATTCGCGCCAGCGCTGGGAAACCATCGAGAAGATCGTCCAGTTCCGGCCGTTGGCGCTGGTCATCAGCAAGAACCAGCAGTGCCCGGAAGATCTGCGCGAGGCGGCGAACGAAACCGATACGCCGCTGTGGATCTCGCCCAAGCGCGGCCATGAGCTGCTCAACCACCTCTCCTACCACCTCGCGCGCACATTGGCGCCGCGGGTGACGCTGCACGGCGTGTTCATGGAGATCTATTCGATCGGCGTGCTGATCACCGGCGAGGCCGGTTCCGGCAAGAGCGAACTGGCGCTGGAGCTGTTGAGCCGCGGCCACCGCCTGGTCGCCGACGACGCGCCCGAGTTCACGCAGATCGCGCCGGACGTGCTCGACGGCACCTGCCCCGAGCTGTTGCAGGATCTGCTCGAGGTACGCGGGCTGGGCGTGCTCAACGTGCGCGAGATGTTCGGCGACACCGCGGTGAAGAAGAACAAGTACCTGCGCCTGATCGTGCACCTGACCCGGCCGATGACCGAACCCAACCCGCACGGCTACGAACGCCTGACCGGCGACTCCGGCACCCGTCACGTGCTGGATCTCGACGTGCCGCTGATAACCCTGCCGGTGATGCCGGGCCGCAACCTGGCCGTGCTGACCGAGGCCGCCACCCGCCTGCACATCCTGCGCACCAAGGGCATCGATCCCGCGGCGATGTTCATCGCCCGCCACAGCAACCTGCTGGAGCGGAGCACGCCATGAACCTGCCGGAAGAGGACATCCCCCCGGCGGTGCGCGCGGCGCCCCCGACCGTGGTCATCGTCAGCGGCCTGTCCGGCTCGGGCAAGTCGGTGGCGCTGAAGACCTTCGAGGATCTGGACTACTACTGCGTCGACAACCTGCCGGTCGAACTGCTGCCGCCGTTCGTGCGCAGCCTGATGAAAGGCGACACCCTGCCGCAGAAGATCGCGGTCGGCATCGACGCCCGCAGCGGTCACGCCGAACTGGGCAAGCTGGCGCAGTGGCGCGCGGCGCTGGCGCAACTGGGGCTGGAAGGCACGCTGATCTTCTTCGACGCCGCCGACGACATCCTGCTGCGGCGCTATTCCGACACCCGCCGCCGGCATCCGCTCAGCCACAGCCATACCGGCCTGTCGCTGCAGGAAGCCATCCGCCGCGAGCGCGAGGTCACCGCGCCGCTGCGCGAGGCGGCCGATGTCGTCATCGACACCAGCCAGCTCAACGTGCACCAGCTGCGCCGCCGCATCATCGCCGAGTTCGCGCTCAACCGCGGCGCGGCGCTGTCGCTGCTGTTCGAGTCCTTCGCCTACAAGCGCGGCGTGCCGGCCGACGCCGATTTCGTGTTCGACGCGCGGGTGCTGCCCAACCCGCACTGGAATCCGGAACTGCGCCCGTATTCCGGGCGTGATGCGAAGGTGCGCGAATACCTGCGCTCCCAGGCGGAGGTCTCCGAATACGTCGGCCAGGTCAGCCAGTTCCTCGATACCTGGTTGCCGCGCCTGCGCGGGGAGACCCGCAGCTACGTGACCATCGCCTTCGGTTGCACCGGCGGCAAGCACCGCTCGGTCTACCTGGCCGAGACCCTCGCCCAGCACGCCCGCAACCAGGGCTGGGAAGAAGTCGCCACCTTCCACCGGGAACTCGACTAGGCATCCACCAGCGCCGAGGGCAACCGTCCCGCCTCGTCTTGACCCACCCTTCACGCGCAACGCCGCGTCCCGCGAAAACCGCTTCCGGCTTGTCATCCCGGTCTGTTAACGTTCCGGAATGGCTTGTGGCATCCTCCTGATCACCCATCCCGGCATCGGCGCGTCGGTCCTGGCCGTCGCGGCGACCCTGTTGCGCCAACTGCCGTTGAAGGCGGAAGCCTTCGAGGTGCCGTTCGACGCCGACCTGGACGCCTTGCTGCCGCAGGCATCGGCCGCGCTGCGACGGGTCGACGCTGGCGATGGCGTGCTGGTGCTGACCGATCTGTACGGCGCCAGCCCCAGCAATCTCGCCGGCAGGCTGGCGCGCCTGGGCACGCCGATCCGGCGGGTGTCCGCATTGAGCCTGCCGATGCTGTTGCGGGTGATGAACTATTCGGAACAGGGACTGGACGAACTGCCGGCGACCGCGGCCGCCGGCGCACGCAACGGAGTCATCCACGACGATGCTTGAACGCGAACTCACCGTTTCCAACCGCCTGGGCCTGCACGCCCGCGCCACCGCCAAGCTGGTCCAGGCCCTGGCCGGCTTCCGCTGCAACGTGACGCTGGCCGCCAAGGGACGCGAGGTCAACGCCAAGAGCATCATGGGCGTGATGCTGCTGGCCGCCGGCCAGGGCACGCCGGTGATCGTGCGCGTGGACGGCGAGGACGAGAGCGCCGCGATGGACGCGGTCGCCGCCCTGTTCGAACGACGGTTCGACGAGGACGCCTGATGCGGACGCTGCTGTCGGGCCATGGCGCATCGCGCGGAAGCGCGCTGGGGCGCGCCCGGGTCCGCATGCCGCACGCACTGCAAGTCGCCGAGCAGCGCATCCACGCCAACCAGGTGGAAGCCGAGCTGCAACGCCTGCACGTGGCGGTCGACGCCACCCGCGAAGAGATGCACCGGCTGCGCGATCGCCTGCATGGTGCGCTGGCGCGGGAAGTCGGCGAGTTCCTCGACCTGCACGCCCTGCTGCTGGACGACCCCGAACTGCTGTACGGCCTGGACGAGCTGATCCGCACCGGCCGCTATAGCGCGGACTATGCGCTGCGCCTGCAGCGGGATCGGCTGGCGGCGGTGTTCGAGGGCATGGACGATGCCTACCTGAAGAGCCGGATGGACGATCTCGACCACGTGATCGGCCGCATCCACGCCCATCTCCAGCAGCGCGCGGTCGATGCCGAGGGCGTGGCCGGCGACATCCTGGTCTGCGACAACATCGCCCCGTCAGAACTGGCGCAGCTGCAATCGCAGGGCGTGGTCGCGATCGTCACCGCCGCCGGCAGCACGCTCTCGCACAGCGCGATCCTGGCGCGCAGCCTGCACATGCCGCTGGTGGTCGGCGCGGCCCAGGCGCTGCAGCGGGTCAACGATGGCGACGCCCTGATCGTCGACGGCGCCACCGGCCGGGTGGTGGTCGAACCGAACGCGGCGGACCTGCGCGGCTACCGCGATCGCCTGCGCAAGGCCGCGCGCGAGGAACGCGAGCTGGGCCGGCTGCGGTCCAAGCCCAGCCGCACCCGCGACGGCATGGACATCGCGCTGTACGCCAATGCCGAATCGCTCGACGACGTGGCGCGCGCGCATGCGCTGGGCGCGGCCGGCGTGGGGCTGTACCGCACCGAATTCCTGTTCCTGCAGCGCAATGAGTTGCCGGACGAGGACGAGCAGTTCCGCGCCTACCGCGACGTGGTGCTGGGCATGAGCGGCCGGCCGGTCACCATCCGCACCCTGGATCTGGGTGCCGACAAGGCCGACCGCACCGGGCTGGTGCTGGACGACGAGGACAACCCCGCGCTCGGCCTGCGCGGAGTGCGCCTGTCGCTGGCCCGGGACGGCGTGTTCGATACCCAACTGCGCGCCATCCTGCGCGCGTCGGCCTACGGCCCGGTGCGCATCCTGATCCCGATGATCAGCAGTCGCGAGGAGATCCTGGCCATCCGGCGACTGATCAAGCGCGTCTCCACCCAGTTGCGCAAGCGTGGGCTGGAGATCGCCGGCCAGGTGCAACTGGGCGCGATGATCGAGGTGCCGGCGGCGGCGATCGCCATGCACGGCTTCGTCGACGTGGTCGATTTCGTTTCCATCGGCACCAATGATCTGGTGCAGTACCTGTTGGCCGCCGATCGCAACAACGAGGCCCTGGGCGAACTGTATTCGCCGCTGCACCCGGGCGTGATCCGGCTGCTGCGGCACGTGATCGCCATTGGCCAGGCCCATGAAGTGCCGGTGGCCGTGTGCGGCGAAATGGCCGGCGACCCTCGGCTGGCACCGTTGCTGCTGGCGCTGGGGCTGCGGGAATTCAGCCTGCACCCGAACACCCTGCTGGAACTGCGCCGGGTCATCCGCGGCAGCGACTGGGAAGCCCTGCAGGCCTCCACCGACAAGCTGCTCAAGGCCCGCGATCGCGCCGGCATCGAGCGCTGGCTGAAGTCCGCCTCCGCCTGATCGCGACGGCCGCGCGGAAAATGCCCCGCATGGGGTGTCCATAATCTCAACGGCAAGCGATAATGGCGCGATGAACATCTGATGCCACGGTCGCATCCGTCCCGCGGATCGGCCCCGTTTCGGAGCACTGCATGGCCGAAGCCGTCCGCCACGACAAGACCGCGCGTCAACTGCGCCTGCTCTCCGACGCCCTCGACAGCGGCCGGCTGGGGCCGGTGCGTCGACTCGTCAACACCCTCGCCCCCGCCGAAATCGGCAACCTGCTCGAATCGCTGCCGCCCGGCAAGCGCGAGGTGGTGTGGGGCCTGGTGGACGCCGAGGACGACGGCGAGGTGCTGGTCCACGTCGGCGACGAGGTCCGCGAGAGCCTGCTGGCGGAGATGGACCCGGACGAAATCGTCGCCGCGGTCGAAGACCTGGACATCGACGATCTGGCCGATCTGGTCGAGGACCTGCCGGACACCGTCATCGACGAAGTCCTCAAGTCGATGGACCGGGAGAACCGCGAGCGGCTGGAGCAGGTGCTGTCCTACCCGGAGGACTCCGCGGGCCGCCTGATGAACCCGGACGTGGTGACCGTGCGCGCCGACGTCAACGTCGACGTGGTGCTGCGCTACCTGCGCCTGCGCGGCGAACTGCCGGACCACACCGATCACCTGTTCGTGGTCAGCCGCCGCCACCAGTACCTGGGCCGGGTCTCGCTGGCCTCGCTGGTCACCCACGAGGACAGCACGCCGATCAACCGCCTGATCGACGACGAGCAACCGGCCATCGACGTCGGCGAGAGCGCCGAGGAAGTCGCCCGCCAGTTCTCCGACCACGACTGGATTTCCGCGCCGGTGGTGGACGACAACAACATCCTGCTCGGCCGCATCACCATCGACGACGTGGTCGACATCATCCGTGAAACGGCCGAGCACCAGGCGCTGGGCGCCGCCGGCCTGGACGAGGACGAGGATCTGTTCTCGCCGGTGCGGCGCGCGTTCCGGCGTCGCCTGATCTGGCTCGGCATCAACCTGTGCACGGCCTTCCTCGCCGCCAGCGTGGTCGGCCAGTTCGAGGGCAGCATCGCCAAGCTGGTCGCGCTGGCCGCGCTGATGCCGATCGTCGCCGGCATGGGCGGCAACGCCGGCACCCAGGTGCTGGCACTGATGGTGCGCGGCCTGGCGCTGGGCCAGATCGGCGCGTCCAACGTGATGACGCTGCTGAAGAAGGAACTGGCGGTCGCGCTGATCAACGGCCTGTGCCTGGGCGTGGGCCTGGGCATCATCGTGTTCCTGTGGTTCCGCCAGCCCGGCCTGTCGCTGGTCATCGGCAGCGCCTTGACCATCAACCTGTTGACCGCGGCGACCGCCGGCGTGCTGGTGCCGCTGACGCTCAAGCGGCTTGGCTTCGACCCGGCGCTGGCCGGCGGCGTCATCCTCACCACCGTCACCGACGTGATGGGCTTCCTCAGCTTCCTGGGCCTGGCCACGGTCATCCTGTTGCAGTGATCACGCGGCTGCGCCACCCTGCGCCCGGCGGCGCATACGGGAGGCGACGGCATGCTGGCGAAGATCGCGACATCCGGCCTGGCCAACCTGATCCTGCTGGCCGGCATTCCTTTCCTGCTCTACTGGGGCTGGCACCGCTGGCGGCACCGGCGCTCCCTGACCGAAGTCGCCTGCCGCGCCGGGCTGCGGCTCGGCCCGCCCCGCTATCTGGCCTATGCGGCGCTTGCCGTGCTCTTCAACATCGCCGTCCTGCTCGCCTGGTCGCCGCCGATCTCGTCCTTCACCAGCCGCGATTCGCCGCAACGGGTGTTCGAAGGACTGGGATTGAGCGGAACTTCGCTGCTGATGGCGCTGATCTACGGCGTCGTCACCACGGGCTTCTGCGAGGAATTCCTGTTCCGCGGCCTGCTTGCCGGCAGCCTGTCGCGGCGACTGCCGGCCTGGCTCGCCAACGGTTTGCAGGCCTTCCTGTTCCTGCTGCCACACCTGCTGGTGCTGCGGGTACGGCCGGAGCTGTGGCCACTGCTGCCGGTGGTGTTCGTGGCCGGGCTGTTCCTGGGCTGGCTGCGAATCCGTTCCGGATCCATCATGGGGCCCTGGCTGTTCCATGCCGCCATCAACGTCGCCACCTGCCTTTACGTCGCCCTGGGAAGCTCCGCATGATCACCCCCGCATCGCCCGGCTCCACCCGCCCGTCTTCTTTCCGGATTCCATCCCTTCGCCTCGCCCTGCGAATGCTCGCCCTGCTCTCCACCGCCATGTTGCTGGCCGGCTGCGCCACCCGGCCGGTGTCCCCGCATGGCGGGTTCGTCGAGCGCCAGGTCGAGGTCGCCGGCAAGACGCATCGCTACCAGGTGTTCGTGCCGGCCGGCCATGGCCGCGGCAGGATGCCGGTGATCCTGTTCCTGCACGGTTCCGGCGAACGCGGCGAGGACAACCAGTTGCAGATGAAGGTCGGCCTGCCGCCGCACCTGCGCCAGCACCTGGATGACTTTCCCGCCATCGTGGTGATTCCGCAGGCGCCGGCCGAAACCGAATGGACCCAGGAGGCCGGCACGATCGCGCTGGCCGCGCTGGATGCTTCGATGAAGGAATTCGACGGCGATCCCGATCGCGTCTACCTGACCGGCCTGTCGATGGGCGGTTATGGCACCTGGGAACTGGCCTTGCAGCAGCCGCAGCGCTTCGCCGCGCTGGTGCCCATCTGCGGCGGCCTGACCGTGGACTGGACCGACCAGCGTCCGAGCATGGTCGCGCACAGCGTGGCCAACGTGCCGGATCCGTTCGCCGAAGCCGCGCGCCGGCTCAAGCACGTGCCGGTCTGGATCTTCCACGGCGGCAAGGATGATCTGGTGCCGCCGGTGCAGTCGCGCCGGATGGACGCGGCGCTCAGGCAGGCCGGCGGCGACGTGCGCTACACCGAATTCCCCGACGCCAACCACAACTCCTGGGATCCGGCCTACGCCACCCCGGAACTGTGGACCTGGCTGTTCCAACAACACCGCTGAGATTCCATGGCCGAACTGCTCCACGACTACTTCACTCCCGGCTGGCGCGAGCGCGCGCAGGCCTGCGCCTGCGGCTGGCAGGGCGATTCGCGCGCCATGCAGATGGATCTGCAGGACGAAGTCACCGACTACGCCTGTCCCGAATGCGGCAACCTGCTGCTGATCGTCAGCCATCCGGATCGGGAGCAGGTCCGGCGGGCCGCCGCCGCCGGCCATCCCGAGGCCATCCAGCAATTGGCCCTGCTGGAAGAGGCGGAGCGCTTCCTGGGCGAACGCTGACGCCGTCCGTCGCCGGGCCCTCAACCGGCGCCCGCCGCCGCCGATAACCCGGCGCCCCTTCACGAAAAGATCCGCGCCGAGCACCGTCCATGGCCGAACCTTCCGATGCCCCTCCCGGCCTGACCGGCGGTTTCCGTCGCCTGTGGGCGCGCGGCCACAAGCGCGCGCAGCCGCCGGCCGGCAAGGGACTGGCGCCGCACGACGCCGCGCCCCCGCTCATCAGCGCCGCGCAGTTGCAGGCCCTGTTCGCGCATGCCGACACGCCGCCGGCGCTGGTCGCCGCGTTCGCCGATGGACTCGCGGGCCTGGGCGGCGAACTGCGCGGCATGGGCCAGCGCCTGCAGGCCGCCTGCGCCGACGGTGACTGGAATGCCTACGGGCGCGCCATGCGCCAGTTGATCGACAAGTACATCCGCACCATTCCCGACGAACCGGTACCCGGTAGCGATGTTCCCAGCGAATCGGAGCAACTGCGCGGCCTGCTCCACCACACCCTGGTGATGGCGGTGGAAACCCTGCTGCGCGAGGACGCGCGCCTGTACCCCCAGGCCCAGTCGGTGGCCGATCAGCTCAAGGGCTGGCAACCGGGCCAGCCGCTGGCCGCGCTCGAGGGCCAGCTCAAGGATCTGTGCCACGCCATCGGCCAGGCCAGCCACGAGACCAGCGACGCGCAGGAATTGCTGCGCAGCCTGTTCGATCTGTTGCTGGAGAACGTCGGCGAACTGCTGGAGGACGGCAGCTGGCTGCAGGATCAGATTGCGGCCGCGCGCAGCCTGCTGTCCGGCCCGCTGGATCGCGAACGACTGGAGGAAACCCGCAGCGGCCTGCGCGAGGTGATCTACAAGCAGGGCCTGCTCAAGCAGGGACTCAACGAATCGAAGGCGGCGATGAAGGACATGATGGTCACCTTCGTCGAACGACTCGACGGGATGGCCAGCAGCACCGGCGAATTCCACGACCGCATCAGCTTCCACGCGCAGGCGGTCCGCGACAGCCGCAGCATCGCCGAACTCGGCAAGCGGATGGAGGACATCCTGGAAGACACCGCCCAGCTGCAACGGCAGGCGCTGCGCGCCCGCGACGATCTGTGCGCGGTGCGCGAGGAAGCCGAGGCGGCCGAACGCCGCGTCGCCAGCCTGGAGCAGGAATTGCAGTCGGTGTCCAACCTGGTGCGGATCGATCAGCTCACCGAGGCCCTGAACCGGCGCGGCTTCGAGGAACTGTTCCGGCGCGAATCCAGCCGTGCCCTGCGCAGCGGCCAGCCGCTGTGTCTGGCCCTGCTGGACCTCGACGACTTCCGCCTGGTCAACGCCACCCATGGCCATCTCGGCGGCGACGCCGCGCTGCGCCATGTGGTCGCGGTGGTGCGCGGCGCGCTGCGCGGCAGCGATGCGATCGGCCGTTTCGGCGGCGAGGAATTCGTGCTGCTGCTGCCGGACACCTCGTTGCGCGAGGCGGAGGCGATCGTCGCGCGCGCCCTGCAACGGCTGGCGCAGCGTCCGCTCCTGCACGAGGGCGAACGATTGGCGGTGACCTTCAGCGCCGGCGTGGCGCCGTGGCGCGCCGGCGAAACGCAGGACGCGCTGGTCGAGCGCGCCGATCGCGCGATGTACGAGGCCAAGGCCGCCGGCAAGAACCGGGTGGTGGCGGCGCGCGACTGAAACGCGCCGCCTCCGGACTCAGCCGAGCAGCGTTTCCAGCACCGCCATGCGGATGGCCACGCCGTTGCTGACCTGGCGCAGCACCAGCGACTGCGGGCCGTCGGCGACCTCGTCGGTGATTTCCACGCCGCGGTTGATCGGGCCCGGATGCAGCACCACCGCGTCCCTGGCCGCGCGGCCCAACCGGGCCTGGGTCAGGCCGTAGTCGCGGTGGTAGTCGTCGAGCGAGGCGACCAGGCCCTCCTCCATCCGCTCGCGTTGCAGGCGCAGCATCATCACCGCGTCCACGCCTTCGAGCATGGCGTCAAAATCATCCCCCACGGTACAGCCGGCCAGGGTGTCGTCGTCGGGCAGCAGCGACTGCGGGCCGCATACCCGGATCTCGCCGGTGCCCAGCGTGCGCAGCGCATGCAGGTCCGAACGCGCCACGCGCGAATGCTTGACGTCGCCGACGATCAGCACTTTCAGGCGCGAGAAATCCGCGCCCTTGGCCTGGCGCAGGGTCAGCGCGTCCAGCAGGCCCTGGGTGGGATGGGCGCTGCGGCCGTCGCCGGCGTTGACCAGCGTCGTGCCCTCGCCCGCCACTTCGGCCAGCGCGTCCACCGCGCCGTCCTCCGAATGCCGCACCACGAAACCGCGCACGCCCATGGCTTCCAGGTTGCGCAGGGTGTCGCGGGCGGTCTCGCCCTTGCGCGTGGAGGAGGCGGAGGCGTCGAAGTTCAGCACGTCCGCGCCCAGCCGCTGCGCCGCGATCTGGAACGAACTGCGCGTGCGGGTGGAAGGTTCGAAAAAGAGCGTGCACACCGTGGTGCCGTCCAGCAGGTTGCGGCGCTGGGTGCGGCCCAGCGCGGTGTCGCGGATTTGGCCGGCGCGATCCAGCAGGCGGCAAAGGGTTTCGCGGGGAAGACCGTCGAGGGTCAGCAGGTGCCGCAGGCGTCCATCCGAATCGATTTGCTGGGTCATTGGCTCAGTTCTGGAATGCAAGGGTCGGGACCGGCATGCCGCGGCGACGCCGGGTTCCGGAGGGTGGGTGGATGGCGGGTTTGCCGGTCGCGGCGACGGAAGCCGGGGCCGGAAGCAATGAAAACGGAACGGGAGCGTGCCCGGTGATGGCCAGGAGGATCGCCGCCTCGCTCAAAGGGTCACCTGCGTGGCGTCCTGCGGCGCCGCCAGCCAGCGCTCGATGATCACCGCCGCGGCCACCGCGTCCAGCGCCGCCGCGTCGCGCTTGCGCTTGCGGCCTTCGGCGCGATCCAGCGCGAACCGCTGCGCGGCTTCGACCGAACTGGCGCGTTCGTCCACCAGCACCACCGGCAGCTTGTAGCGCGCATGCAGTTCGCGCGCGAACGCCTGCGCGCGCTTGCGGTTGGGCTGGTCGCCGCCTTCCAGGGTCATCGGATCGCCGACCACCAGGCCGTCCGGCCGCCATTCCGCATGCAGGCGATCCAGCGCCGGCCAGTCCGGTCCGTGCGCGTGCACGTCCACCACCGCCAAAGCGCGCGCGCCGCTGCCGAAGGCGCTGCCCACGGCCACGCCGATGCGTCGCGCACCGACGTCGAACCCCAACACCGTGCCATCCAACTTCATGGCCGACTCCGGGAACGCCGGCCGGACTCCGGCGGCGGGCAGGCTTGCCTTCCGGGAGCGGCGTGGCGGTTCCGGCGACAGGGTTTCATGCGTGCCCGCTGTAGTCTGTGAGCCTGGTCATGTCTACACCGATCAGGCCGCCAGCGGCCTGCCAGCGCCGTTCCAGTGGCATCCCGAACAGCACGCCCGCATCGGCCGGCGCGGTCAGCCAGGCGTTCTCGCCCAGTTCGAATTCCAGTTGTCCTGCGCCCCAGCCTGCGCAGCCCAGGGTGACGATGGCGTGTTCCGGCCCGTTGCCGGCGGCCATCGCCTCCAGGATGTCGCGCGAAGTGGTCAGGTACAGGCCATCGGCGACGGTCAGGGTGGAATCCCACGCCCGCGCATCATCGTGCAGCACGAATCCGCGCTCGGGATGGACCGGGCCGCCGTTGAGCACGATCTGCTCGCGCAGGCCCTCGTCCGGCGTGTCCAGTTGCATCTGCTGCAGGACTTCGCCCAGGGTGTACTCGGAGGGACGATTGACCATCACTCCCATCGCCCCCTCCCCGTCGTGCTGGCAGATCAGGGTCACGCTGCGGGCGAAATTGGGGTCATCCAAGGCCGGCGAGGCGATCAGCAGCTGGTTGGCGAGGAAGGGTTCGGCGGACATGGGCGCCATTTTAGCCCGACCGCGCTACCCTGACCGCATGAGCGGATACTGCGACATCGCCCCGGGCCATCCGGTCCACGGCCCCTATCACGACCACGAATACGGCTTTCCCCAGCGGGAAGAGGCGGTCCTGTTCGAGCGCCTGCTGCTGGAAATCAACCAGGCCGGGCTCAGCTGGGAAACCATCCTGCGCAAGCGCGAGGGGTTCCGGCGTGCCTACCACGGCTTCGACGTGGATACCGTGGCCGCCTATGGAGATGCGGACCGGACCCGGCTGCTGGCCGACCCGGGCATCATCCGCAACCGCCTGAAGGTGGACGCGGCGATCCACAACGCCGGGGTCATCCAGGCGTTGCGCGGATCCCATGGCGGCTTCGCCGCCTGGCTGGACACCCACCACCCGCTCGGCAAGCCCGAATGGATCAAGCTGTTCAAGCGGACCTTCCGCTTCACCGGCGGCGAGATCACCGGCGAGTTCCTGATGAGCCTGGGTTACCTGCGCGGCGCGCATCGCGACAGCTGCCCGGCCCATGCGCGCATCACCGCGTTGTCCCCGCCCTGGCAGGCAGCGGGCTGATCCGGACGCCGGAAGCATGCGTCCGGCGCTCCGTTGAAAACTGGTAAGCGCTGCTTACCACCCTGGGTTCAATCTTCCCCGCCCGCGTCCGATATCGGAAGGGCGCGTCGCGCATTGGTTGATGCAGCGGTTGCGGGCATACTCCGGCCATCATGGCCACTCGGGGGAGACAGGCATGAAGGGAGTCGTGTTCACCGAGTTCATGGAGATGATGGACAGCCGCTTCGGTCCCGAACTGACCGAACGCGTGCTGGAAGCCGCGCATCTGCCCAGCGGTGGCATCTACACCGCCGTCGGCACCTACGATCACACCGAACTGCTGGCCCTGGTCGAGCAACTCAGCCTTGCGGTCGGATTGCCCGCAACCACGCTCGTGCGCGAATTCGGCCACTACCTGTTCGGGCGTTTCGTGAAGAGCTATCCGCGCTTCTTCCAGGACGTGCACTCCGCGTTCGATTTCATCGAACAGGTGGACAACCACGTGCACGTCGAAGTGCTGAAACTCTATCCCGGCGCCGAGTTGCCAAGCTTCCGCAGCGAACGCCCCGATGATCGCCGGATGCTGTTCGACTACCGCTCCAGCCGCCCGCTGGCGGATCTGGCCGAAGGCCTGATCGCCGGATGCGTGGATCACTACGGCGAACGCGTGCGCATCGAACGCATGCCGCTGGCCGCCGACGGCGGCACTGCGGTCCGCTTCCAGCTGACCCGGATGGACTGATCCCGGACGCCCCACATGGACGAACTGCAACTGCTCAGACGGAGACTGGAGCGCGAAAAACAGGCACGTCGCGCGGCTGAACTGTTCATCGAGGAAAAGAGCCTGGAGCTGTACATCGAGCAGCAGAAGCGCGAGCAGGCATTCCAGGCCCTGCAGGCGCAGACCGTCGCCACCAACACGCTCAACCGGCAACTGCAGGAAGAAATCAGCCGCCGCATCCAGGCCGAAACGCTGGAGAGCTTCCTCGAACGGATCGTGCAGGATCATCCACTGCACAACATCCTGGTCGAACTCACCCGCATGGTCGAGGCGCAGACGCCCGGCGGCCGCTGCTTCATCGCCGTGCACGCCGACGGCGAACTCTTCCACGCCGAGCGCGAATCCTCGGAAGGACGCGATCCAATCATCCAGGCGCCGCTGCACTGGCTGCCCGGCGGCGCCCACGAACAGCGCCACATCCAGTGGGTCGAGGACGTCCGCCGGCATCCGGTCTGGCGCCGCCATTGCGACAGCGGCCAGCTCGACGGACTGGGCAGCGCGTGGACGGTGCCGCTGACCACCGCGCATGGCGAACACATCGGCGAATTCGCCCTGCATCCGCCGGACGGACGCGCGCCCAGCGAGTCGGAGCTGGAATGGATGATGATGATCAGCGGCCTGGCCGCGCTGGCGATCGGCCATCGGCAACTGGCCGACAACCTCAACCACCAGGCCCACCACGACGCCCTGACCGATCTGCCCAACCGCTTCCTGTTCCGCGACCGGCTGAACCAGGCCATCGCGCACGCGCGTCGCGAGGATCACCGGGTCGGCGTGCTGTTCCTGGATCTGGACGGCTTCAAGCACATCAACGACACCCTCGGCCACCAGCAGGGCGACAACGTGCTGATGGCGACCACCCGCCGCATCCGCCGCCTGCTGCGCGAAACCGATACCCTGGCGCGCATGGGTGGCGACGAGTTCACCCTCATCCTGCCGGGCATGAAGAGCGTCGCCGACGCCACCCGCATGGCGGAGCGCTGCCTGGAATCGCTGCGCCGGCCCATCCCGATGGACGGGCACGAGTTGTACGTCACCGGCAGTATCGGGATTGCCCTGTTTCCCGACGACGCCCGCGATGCCGAACAATTGCAGCGCAACGCGGACGCGGCGATGTACCGCGCCAAGGCGCGCGGCAAGAACTGCTTCGAGTTCTTCACGCCCGCCCTGACCGCCGGCAGCCGCGAGCTGCTCGACCTGCGCGCGGATCTGCACCACGCGCTGGAAGAGGGCCAGTTGTCGCTGCACTACCAGCCCCAGTACCGCGCCGACGGCGTGCTGCTCGGCTTCGAAGCGCTGATGCGCTGGCACCATCCGCGCCATGGCGCCATCCCGCCCAGCCGCTTCATTCCCATCGCCGAGGAATCCGGGCTGATCCTGGCCATCGGCCAATGGGCGCTGGAACACGCCTGCCGGCAGATGGCGCAATGGCAGGCCAGCGGCGTCGCCCACCTGCTGATGGCGGTCAACCTGTCGGCGGTGCAGTTGCAGCAGGAAGACTGGACCCGCACCGTCGCCCGCATCCTGGACGCCACCGGCCTGCCGGCCGCATCGCTGGAACTGGAACTGACCGAGAGCCTGGTGATGCAGGACGTCCAGTCCACCGCCCGCCACCTGCGCGAACTCCGCGAACTGGGCGTACGCGTGGCCATCGACGACTTCGGCACCGGCTATTCGTCGTTGAACTACCTGCGCCAGCTGCTGGTGGACACGCTGAAGATCGATCGCTCCTTCATCAGCGAGATCGAGGCCTCCGCCGATACCGGACTGCACTATCCGATCATCCGCAGCATCATCGAACTCGGCCACAGCCTCGGCCTGTCCCTGATCGCCGAAGGCGTGGAAACCGAACACCAGGCCAGCATCCTGCGCGCACTCGGCTGCGACGGCCTGCAAGGCCACCTGTTCGCCCCGCCCATGACCGCCAGCGACTGCGAAACCCTGCTCCGCCAGCTCCGCGCCCTTCCGTAGAGCGGTCCAACCGCGCACAGGCCCCCAACATCCCATCGCACGTGATTTCCCTTCCCCCGCTTGCGGGGGAAGGTGCCGAAGGCGGATGGGGGCAAATCCGTCCGCACATGGCGACCCCACATCAGGCGCCGCACCCCGACGTTCCTTCTTGCGGGCAGATGACACCTAAAGCGCCCTCTTCCGGCGCTTCGCGCCACCTTCTCCCGCAAGCGGGAGAAGAGTTTCACCCTGCACGGCCAGCAGCCCCGCCACGCAGTCCACATCGAACACCAACAACTCCCTTCCCCCGCAACGCGGGGAAGGTGCCGAAGGCGGATGGGGGCAAATCCGTCCGCACATGGCGACCCCACATCAGGCGCCGCACCCCGACGTTCCCTCATGCGGGCAGATGACGCCTAAAGCGCCCTCTTCCGGCGCTTCGCGCCACCTTCTCCCGCAGGCGGGAGAAGAGTTTCACCCTGCGCGATCTCGGCTGCGACAGCCTGCAAGGCCACCTGTTTGCCCCGCCCATGACCGCCAGCGACTGCGAAACCCTGCTCCGCCAACTGCGCGCACTCCGTAAGGAGGGCCTAGGCCACTATCGCGATCGATCCCAACAAGTCCCTTCCCCCGCCCGCGGGGGAAGGTGCCGAAGGCGGATGGGGGCAACACCGACAAAGCACAAAGCGCCCTCTTCCGGCGCCGCGTGCCACCTTCTCCCGCAAGCGGGAGAAGAGTTTCACCGCCACACCCTATACGGCCGGCAACACCGCCACGCAATCAGCATCCAGCTTCAGATCGGCCAGCGCATCCGCTCGGGTCTGCCCACGATTGAGCAAGGCAATCGGCTTGCCCGCCTCATGCGCGATGCGGGCGAAACGGAAGCCCGAATAGACCATCAGCGAAGACCCCACCACCAGCAACGCCTCCGATGCGTCCAGCGCCGCCAACGCCTGCTCATAACGCTCACGCGGCACGTTCTCGCCGAAGAACACCACGTCCGGCTTCAGCATGCCGCCGCAGGCATCACACGGCGGCACCCGGAACCGGCTGAAATCCAGCCCCTCCAGATCCGCATCGCCATCCGGCGCGGTCGCCGCCTCCAGTCCATGCCAATCCGGATTCGCGTCATGCAGGCGTTCCTGCAACGTCGCCCGCGCGGACAGCGTCCTGCATTGCAGGCAGATCACTTGATCGATGCGCCCGTGCAGATCGATCACCTCGCGACTACCCGCACGCTCGTGCAGGCCATCGACGTTCTGGGTCAGCAACTGCGACAACCGCCCGCCCTGCCACGCCGCCAGCGTCCGGTGCGCCGCATTCGGCTGCGACTGCGCCATCCGCGGCCAGCCCACGAAACTGCGCGCCCAGTAGCGCGCATTGGTCAACGGGTCCCCGGTGAACGCCTGATACGTCACCGGCGGCGTGCGCTTCCACTGGCCGTCGGCATCGCGATAGTCGGGAATCCCGGAGGCTGTGCTGCAACCGGCTCCAGTCAATACGAACACACGGTCGAACGGAAGCAACCATTCACGCAGGCGTTCGGCGGCATCGATGTGCGGGGTGGTCAGGGCGATCGACATGTCATCATCATACGGCGGGCCAGGCACGCGAGCTGTCTTTGAACCACGCGCCGCCCCGCCGTCATGAATCTCCGGCCCCCGGCAATCATTGCGAAGGTACTGCGTCCTGCTTCCGCTAAGCCGCTGGCACAAGGGTCGACAAAAAATAGATCAGCAAACCCAGCAACAGGATCGCCCAGCACGCGCCACCGACGACGATCCCCAGCCAATTCCAGGCATTGAAGCCGTCTTCGTCCCGATACACATTGGCGTCGATGAACTGGTTGTAGCGACGTGCCCTCGCGTTCATCGGCAATAGCGGCAGCACCGATAGCGGAGACAGCAGCCACAGGGGGCCGGGCAACAGCACGGAGAGCGCCAGCACCACATAGGTGATGGCCAGCAGTCCCGCCGGAGCCCTTTTTTCCCGCGTGCCATCGGCGGCGATTCGGTTGATCGCCCGGAAACAGGCGTACGCATAGAAGAGGGCGAAGATCGAACGCCAGGCAGGATTGAATTGCCTGCGATCATGCTGCCTGACCGCGCGCCAGGCGCGGTAGAACCACCAGACGGCGTACCAGCCCAGGGTAAACACCATCATCACCACCAGCTTCAACGTGGGTGGTGCGAGGAAAAATGGCTTGGCGCGCGTGGCCGGCCGCTCTTCGATTGCCCCCTCGGGTGCCCGATAGGGGCTGCTTTCCAGGCCGGTATCCATTCCGTCAGGTCACGCGCCTCAGCGCACTTCCGCCACTTCCACCCCATCCAGTCCCTGCGCCAGGGTGCGGGCGTCGCCGCCCTGGGAGAGTTTGATGCGCAGGCGGACTTCGTTCTGGGAGTCGGCGTAGCGCAGGGCGTCCTCGTAGGAGATTTCGCCGGCCTGGTACAGCTCGAACAGGCTCTGGTCGAAGGTCTTCATGCCGAGGTTGGTGGATTCCTTCATCAGTTCCTTCAGCTTGTGGATCTCGCCGTCGCGGATGTAGTCCTGGACCAGCGGGGTGCCGAGCAGGATTTCCATCGCCACGCGGCGGCCCTTGCCGTCCGGCGTGGGAATCAGCTGCTGCGCGACCACGCCCTTGAGATTGAGCGAGAGATCCATCAGCAGCTGGGTGCGGCGGTCTTCCGGGAAGAAGTTGATGATGCGGTCCATCGCCTGGTTGGCGTTGTTGGCATGCAGGGTGCACAGCACCAGGTGGCCGGTTTCGGCGAAGGCGATGGCGTGGTCCATGCCCTCGCGGGTACGCACCTCGCCGATCATGATCACGTCCGGCGCCTGGCGCAGGGTGTTCTTCAGCGCGGCATCCCAACTGTCGGTGTCGATGCCGACCTCACGCTGGGTGATGATGCAGCCCTCGTGCTTGTGCACGAATTCGATCGGATCCTCGATGGTGATGATGTGGCCGGTCGAGTTCTGGTTGCGGTAGCCGATCATCGCCGCCAGCGAGGTCGATTTACCGGTGCCGGTGGCGCCGACGAAGATGATGATGCCGCGCTTGGTCATCGCCAGCGTCTTGATCACCGGCGGCAGGTTCAACTCCTCCACCGTCGGGATGCGGGTCTCGATGCGGCGCAGGACCATGCCGACCTGGTTGCGCTGGTAGAAGCAGCTCACGCGGAAGCGGCCGACGCCGGCCACGCCGATGGCGAAGTTGCACTCGTGGGTCTTTTCGAATTCCTCGCGCTGGGCCGGCGTCATCACGTTCAGCACCAGGTCGCGCGACTGCTGCGGCGTCAGCGGCGTCTGGGTGATCGGCGAAATCTTGCCGTGGACCTTGATCGACGGCGGCATGCCGGCGGTGATGAACAGGTCCGACGCCTTCTGGTGCGCCATCAGCTTGAGGAAGGAGGTGAAGTCGATGCTGCTCATGGGATGCTCCTTCGGAGCCGGGAATGGGGAATCGTAAATCGGGAATCGTCAAAAGCCGGTGGTCTGGAAACGGGATCGGGAACTGCCTTGGCTTTCACGATTCCCGATTCTCCATTCCCGATTCCCGGCTTACTCGAACAACCGCTTGTCCTTCGCGTATTCCTTCGCCTGCTGGCGGGTGACCAGGCTGCGCTTGACCAGATCCTGCAGGTGCTGGTCGAGGGTCATCATGCCGTACTGCTGGCCGGTCTGGATGGACGAATACATCTGCGCCACCTTGTCCTCGCGGATCAGGTTGCGGATGGCGGGGGTGCCGACCATGATTTCCCAGGCGGCGGTGCGTCCGCCGCCGACCTTCTTCAGCAGCGCCTGGCTGATCACCGCGCGCAGCGATTCGGACAGCATCGAGCGGACCATCGGCTTCTCGCCGGCCGGGAACACGTCGATGATGCGATCGACGGTCTTGGCCGCCGAACTGGTGTGCAGGGTGGCGAACACCAGGTGGCCGGTCTCGGCGGCGGTCAGCGCCAGCCGGATGGTTTCCAGGTCGCGCAATTCGCCCACCAGGATGTAATCCGGGTCCTCGCGCAGCGCCGAGCGCAGCGCCTCGTTGAAGCCGTGGGTGTCGCGGTGCACTTCGCGCTGGTTGATCAGGCACTTCTGCGAGGTATGCACGAACTCGATGGGGTCTTCCACCGTCAGGATGTGCGCGTACTCGTTCTTGTTGATGTGGTCGATCATCGCCGCCAGCGTGGTCGACTTGCCCGAACCGGTCGGGCCGGTCACCAGGATCAGGCCCTGCGGCTGGGCGATCAGGTCGCGGAACAGCGGCGGGCAGCCCAGGTCTTCCAGGGTCAGCACGTCGGAGGGAATGGTACGGAACACGGCGCCGGCGCCGCGGTTCTGGTTGAACGCGTTGACGCGGAAGCGGGCCAGGCTGGGAATCTCGAACGAGAAGTCCACTTCCAGGAATTCTTCGTAATCGCGCCGCTGCTTGTCCGACATGATGTCGTAGACCAGCGCGTGGACCTGCTTGTGGTCCAGGGCCGGGATGTTGATGCGGCGGACGTCGCCGTCGACGCGGATCATCGGCGGCAGGCCTGCCGACAGATGCAGGTCCGATGCCTTGTTCTTGACCGAAAACGCCAACAGCTCGGCGATATCCATAGGTTTGCCTTCCCCCGAAATAGTGCTGCAAAACTGGAACGATGCTGCCCCTGAAGGCAGTATAGCGCTCTCCAATGACCTTCCAACCGCCCCCGGATGACGCTCGCCGACACCCTTCGCGACACCCTGCAACGTATTGAAAACGCTGCGGATGCCGCCCATCGGCCAGCCCCCCGCCTGCTGGCCGTGTCCAAGACCCAGCCGGGCGCGGCGGTGGCCGCGCTGGCCGCCGCCGGACAGCGGTCGTTTGGTGAGAATTATGTGCAGGAAGCGGCCGCCAAGGTCCGTGATCTGGTCGAGCTTTCGCTGGATTGGCACCTGATCGGGCACCTGCAATCCAACAAGGCCGAGCTCGCCGCGCAGTTGTTCGACTGGGTGGAAACGGTGGATCGGCCCAAGCTGGTGGCCGCGCTCGCCCGCCATCGCCCGACCGACCGACCGCCCTTGAACGTGCTCATCCAGGTCAACATCGACGACGAAGCCAGCAAGCACGGCTGCGCGCCCGCCGAGGTGCCCGCGCTCGCCGCCGCCATCGCCGCCGAACCTCGGCTGGCCCTGCGCGGACTGATGTGTATCCCCACTCCGCACGCAGATCCGGAACGACGCCGTCCGGCCTTCGTGCGCATGAAGGCGCTGTACGACGCGCTGGCGATGGCGCATCCCGGCGTGGACACGCTGTCGATGGGCATGAGCGACGACTACCCGATCGCCATCGCCGAAGGCGCCACCCAGATCCGCATCGGTACCGCGCTGTTCGGGCGCCGGCCGGATTGATGCTTCAAGCCGGATACACAGTCTCTAGAACTCCCCGTGGTCATGCCCCTCCCCCGCTTGCGGGGGAGGCTGGGTGGGGGCCGCATCCGAAGCACGTAGCACATCCGCACAGAACAACCGCGAGGACGACTCACTCGCCCGCTCGCCCCCATCCGCCCTTCGGGCACCTTCCCCCGCAAGCGGGGGAAGGACGCATGCGGAGAAGAACTCATTCCCTCCCCCGCAACATGAAACAGCTCCTCCCCCGCCTGCGGGGGAGGCTGGGTGGGGGCCGCATCCGAAGCCCGTAGCACATCCGCACAGAACAACCGCGAATACAACTCACTCGCCCGCTTGCCCCCATCCGCCCTTCGGGCACCTTCCCCCGCACGTGGGGGAAGGACGCATGCGAAGAAGAACTCATTCCCTACTCCACAACATGAAACTGCCCCTCCCCCGCCTGCGGGGGAGGCTGGGTGGGGGCCGCATCCGAAGCACGTAACGCATCCACACACGAACAACAACGAGCGCAACTCACTCTTCCGCTCGCCCCCATCCGCCCTTCGGGCACCTTCCCCCGCACGCGGGGGAAGGACGCATGCGGAGAAGAACTCATTCCCACCCCGCAACATGGAACTACCCCTCCCCCGCTTGCGGGGGAGGCCGGGTGGGGGCCGGCTCCGGAGCACGCAGCCATTTCCCGCCTCGGCCCGACGAATGAACCCATGCCCCACACCAAGCCGACAATCAACTCACTTTAGGATTCTTCCTATATCGGGCCGCACGGTGCCCAACAAGAATTCCTGCGCTCCGTCCCGACACCACACAAGCGGCATACGCGTCATCGCGTCGGCGGACGGCATTCCTCCGAACCAGGAACCGCGCGTGAAATTCCCGAACATCCCGCTCCGGACATGTCGCGCATGGCCACTGCTGTTGATGTTCGGCGCGCCCGCATTGGCCGAAGCCAGCTGCAGTCCGTGGGGCGCACTGGAGAACCTGAGCCAGACCATCCCTTCGCCGCCCACTACCCCCATCAACCTCAAACTCGTCCCCATCGGCCAGGTGATGGCGAGCAAGGAACTCCTGCTCCAAGGGGGCCAGCGCATCTACACCTGCCGCCGCGGCACCGTCTACGGCATGACGGTGGCGAACATGACGCTCCCGGAAAGCGGCCAACCCAAGGTCTATCAAACCCCGGTCGAAGGCGTCGGGGTCCGTATCGGCTTCCGCGAAATCTACGCGAACGGTTGGCAGGACACCCGTTATCCCCCCTTCCAGGCCAGCGATCTGGGCGGAGGCGAAGTACTCAGCAGCCCGTACTACGCCGTTGTCGAATTCATCCGCACCGACGCCTACGTGGGCAAGGGCAGCGTGGTCTTCAGCTATCGCGCCGATCTCCCGATTCCCTCCCGACCGGAAACGCTGATCGACATCGCCGGCACCCACCTCCGCTTCAACCTCACCCACGATACCTACTACACCCGCTGCATGCCGGTCGTGTCGCCACTGGAAGTGCCGATGGGACGGATCAGCACGCTCGATCTCACCCGCAACGCCGCACCCGCGCGCTCCTTCACTCTCGACATCGACTGCGAAGGCGCCCATCCCGCCACGCCACCGCCGGTGCGCATCCATTTCCAGGGCGATTCGCCGCGCGACGGCTGGTTGAACCTGGATCACGCCGGCCGCGCGGACATCGCCAGCGGCGTGGGCATCGCGCTGAAGGACGAGGACGGCAATCCACTGCCGTTCTCGCCCGAGCGGGCGTTGCCATTGAAGTGGCAGGACGGCACGCGCCAGCGCCAGCGATATCGCCTGTCCGCGGCCGCGCGCTACGCCAGCGAGGGCGGCACGCCCCGTGCGGGACGCGCCGACGCCAGCCTCACCTACGTGCTGGATTACAACTGAGGCCTCGACGCAGCGATTCCCCATCGTTCCGCAACCGATCGCGGCAACCCACGCCGCAGCGCGCGCATTGCACGCAACGAGGCTCATATAGGTGAACGCTTGTACAGCACACCTAAACGAAAGCGCATCACTTTAGGAACTTTCCTATGGGATGGATACGGCACCGAATCGAGAATTTGCACTCCTTTCCACCAACCAAACGGAGTTTTGCAATGTCCAAATCCCTCCTGGGCCTGTCGGTCCTCATCCTGGCCGGCGCCACCGGTTCGGCCATGGCCGCTGACGGTGCCATCAAGTTCACCGGCGAGATCATCGCGTCGTCCTGCACCATGAAGCCGGGCAACGGCGGTACGCCGGAAGCCGCGGGCAAGATCCTGGCCATCGACCTCGGCAAGGTCGGCGCCGACTCGCTGTCCGTAGGCGGCGGCCAGGGCAATATCGGCGCGGCGAAGAACATCGACATCCAGCTCGACTGCGGCGGTGTTCCCAATGGCCTCAAGAACGTCCACCTGAGCTTCAAGCCCAGCGACGGCGTCGGCGCTGAAACCGGCACCGGCGTGGTCGGGAATGATAGGCGGCTGCTGGCAGTCACCGGTGGTGCCACCGGCGTCGGTATCGGCGTGTTCGACAGCGCCAACGAGCTGCTGAACCTGGGCGATCCGCTGACCCAGATCAGCGGTGCCCTGGACGTCCAGAACATCGGCACCGTGGAAGAACCGAAGTACAAGGGCACCGCCAACCTGGCGCTGCGCGCGGCCTACGTCAAGGTCGGTGCGGATCCGGTGGTTCCCGGTGTCGCCAATGGCTACCTGCCGTTCCAGCTGAGCTACGACTGAGTCGCTCTTTAGCTGTTCCGGGGGGCGGTGTTCCGCCCCCCTTTTTTCCCCACGTTTCCACGGGACCGCCATGAACCTCACGCCATGTATCCGCGTCGCATTGGCCGGCGCCCTGTTGCTGTGCGCCAGCCTGGCCCAGGCCAGCATCCAGTTGGGCGCCACCCGCGTCGTGCTTGCCGCGCCGGCCCACGAAGTCACCGTGCCGGTCAACAACAAGATTGCCCAGGACACCATGATCCAGTCCTGGATCGAAGGCGAGGACGATGCCGCCGGGCAGGACGTCCCCTTCGCCGTCACCCCGGCGCTGAGCCGGCTGGGTGGCAACCAGCAGCAGACGCTGCGCATCTTCTATCAGGGCCAGGGCCTGCCGACCGACAAGGAATCGGTGTTCTGGCTGTCCGTGCAGGAAATCCCGCAGAAGGCCAAGGGCGAGAACGTCCTGCAGATCGCCGTGCGCCAGCGCATCAAGGTGTTCTATCGCCCCGCCGGCCTGGAAGGCAAGCCGGAAGACGCCGCCAAGGCGCTGCGCTGGCAGTGGAGCACGCAGGACGGCAAGCCCGCGCTGCGCGTCAGCAATGCCTCGTCCTACCACGTGTCGGTGACGAGCGCCGCGCTGAAGGACGGTGATCGCCGGCACGCGCTCGAAACCCGGATGGTCGCGCCCGGCGCGACGGTCGTGTTCCCGCTGAAGGACGGCGCCGCGCGCCCGGCCGCCAACGCCACCGTGTCCTTCCAGTACGTCAACGACTACGGCGGCGTCGACCAGCTCGATGCCACGCCCTCGCGCTGACACCCCCAGGCCTTGATGCCGGAGATCCGCACCACCGTCGTCCACTGATTTTCCCCCGAGAGAACGCTGCGCCATCCCACGGCGGATGCGCCCAAGCAAGGAACACCGCATGCCCGCTCTGCCCGCCCACCATCGACTGAGCCTCGCCCTGCGCCACGCCCTGTACTGCGTGGCGTTCGTGGGCCTGTCTTCCGTTTCGGCCATCGCCGCCGAAGCGGGCGACGACGACGCCAGCTTCGAATTCAACGAGATGTTCCTCAGCACGCGCGGCGGCGGCGGCAGCGTGGACCTGCGCTACTTCGAGAAGGGCAGCGCGGTCGCGCCGGGCACCTACAGCGTCGACGTCTATCTCAACCTCAGCCTGGTCCGCCGCCACGACATCGTGTTCGCGCCGGACGCCAAGGGCCGGGTCGCGCCGGTCCTGCCCTATGGCCTGCTCAGGCAACTGGGCGTGGATGTGGCCAAGCTGCAACAGGAAGGCCTGCTCGACCCGGCGGAAGACGATGCGCCAGTCGATCTCTCGCGCATCCCCGCCGCGCGCGCCGAATTCGACGTCAACAACCTGGCGCTGATGGTCAGCGTGCCGCAGGTCTACGTGCCGCGGCGCTCGCGCTCCTACGTGGATCCCTCGCTGTGGGACAACGGCGTCACCGCGTTCTTCAGCAACTACCAGGCCAACTTCAACAGCAACCACGACCGCCGCAGCGGCAAGGATCGTCACTACGGTTACCTGAGCCTGCGCAGCGGCCTGAACGTCGCCGGCTGGCGCCTGCGCAACGACGCCTCGCTGAGCACCGGCTCCAACCAGCCCAGCCGCTTCCGCAGCCACCGCACCTGGCTGGAACGCGACGTGCGCCGCTGGAACGCCAAGCTGTCCCTGGGCGAGCTGTACACCTCCGGCGAAGTGCTGGACAGCGTGCGCTTGCGCGGCGTGCAGCTGTCCACCGACCTGGGCATGTGGGCCAACGACCAGCAGGGTTACGCGCCGGTCGTGCGCGGCATCGCCGAAACCAACGCCACCGTGGAAATCCGCCAGAACGGCGTGGTGATCCATTCCATGCCGGTGCCGGCCGGCGCGTTCGAAATCGAGGATCTGCCTTCCAGCGGTTCCAACGGCGATCTGCACGTCCGCATCCTCGAAGCCGATGGCCGGGTCCGCGAGTTCACCCAGTCCTTCGCCGCCCTGCCGGTGATGATCCGTCCCGGCCGCCTGCGCTACAGCCTGAGCGCGGGCGAATACCGGGGTGGTCCGCAGGAAGACACGCCCACCGTGGCGCAGGGCTCGCTAGTCTACGGCCTGAGCAACAACTTCACCGGTTTCGGCGCCGCGCTGGCGGCGCAGGACTATCACGCCGTCAGCCTGGGCATGGGCCTGAACTCGCGCCTGGGCGGGCTGTCGCTGGACACGACCCACAGCCGGTCGCGCGCGCCCTCCGGCCGCACCGAGCAGGGCCAGAGCACCCGCCTGCTGTACGCCAAGACCCTCACCGGCACCGGCACCACCTTCACCATGGCCGGGTACCGCTACTCCACCGAGGGCTATCGCACCTTCGGCCAGCACATGGCCGACCGCCGCAACACGTCGAACTCGATCCACTACAGCCCGCAGAAGAGCCGGGTGGATCTGACCGTCAACCAGCTGCTGCCGCGCAGCCAGTCGCTGTACCTGACCCTGGGCGAGACCAGCTACTGGAACCTGCCCGGCAGCACCCGCACCTGGCGCTTCGGTTACGCCGGCAGCATCGGCAAGCTCAACTACAACCTGGCCATGTCGCGGGATCGCGACCCGCACCGCGAGCGCGACGACACCCAGGTCAACGCCAGCTTCAGCCTGCCGCTGGGCATGGGCAGCCGCGCGCATCGCATGAGCGCCAGCGCCAGTTCCACCCGTCACGGCGCCGACCGCGTGCAGGCCGGCCTGAGCGGTTATCTCGACGCCAACCGCAACGCCAGCTATTCACTCCAGGCCAGCCATGCCGAGGGTTATGGCAGCAGCGGCAGCGCCAACGTCAACTGGGCCACGCCGCTGGCGCAACTGGGCGGCACCTACCAGCAGGGACCGGACAGCCGCCACGTCGATCTGAGCGCCTCCGGCTCCGTGGTGATCCATCGCGGTGGCATCACCCTGGGCCAGCCGGTCGGCGAAACCTTCGGCCTGCTGGAAGTGCCGCGCACGGCCGGCGTCGGCCTGACCAACTGGAACAACGTGCGCACCAATCGCCGCGGCTACGCGGTGGTGCCCTACCTGCAGCCCTATCGCATGAACTGGGTGGAGGTGGACACCCGCAAGCTGGGCCTGGACACCGAACTGCTGGGCAACGCGCCGCAACTGGTGCCGACCCGTGGCGCCATCGCGCGCGCCAGCTACCAGGCCGAAACCGGACGCCGCGTGCAGTTCGTCCTGCGCCGCGAGGACGGCACGGTGCCGTTCGGCGCGATGGTGTACGGCGCGCAGGACAAGGTGCTGGGCATGATCGACAACCAGTCGCGCGTGCTGGTGTTCGGCGTGGAAGACCAGGGCCGGCTGGACGTGCGCTGGGGCGATGGCGCCTGCGTGGCCGACTACACGCTGCCGGCCGCGCAGGCCGGACTGGCCTACGACCGGGTCACCCTGGTCTGCCGTCCGCAGTAATCGCGGCCCGTCCCGTTCCGCACGCATCATGAAGCGCATCCCGTCCCTGCTCGTCCGCATCGCGTTCCCGGCGCTGCTGCTCGTCGCCGGCGGTGCGCAGGCCGCCTGCGTCTTCAATGACTTCTCCGAGACCACTCTCGACATGGCGGGAACGCGCGATGTCATCCCGGACGCCGCGCGCCCGGTGGGCGGCATGATGTACTGGTACAGCCGCTACTTCAACAATGTGCGCACGATCATATGTGATGTCGACACGCGCATCAGCCTCGTCGCCGACGACAGCCAGATGGTCAAGGCCCGGGGCCACGGTCGCTATGAAACCGGTGTCGAAGGCGTGGAGCTGGAAATCGGATTCGGATACAGCACCGGCAGCACGGTTGACATGAACACCGGTTGGCAGGGCGTGGTCAAGAAGGGCGTCAACACCCCTGTTCCCCGCAAGATTGTCACCCGGTTCATGCGCAGTGGCAGCCGTGTCGCGCGCAGCGGCAGCATGACCTTCCACTATGCGGCCCGCCTGATGGCCGGCAACCAGACCTTGTTGACGTTCCGCCTTCCCGGCGCGGCCTTCAACTTCACCAACAACGTGATGCTGACGAGTTGCTACGCCGAGAACCCGGACATCCCGGTCGCGATGGGTACGGTGCCCTTCGAAACCGTTCGCCGCAACCTGGCCACGCCCCGCGACTACGCCATCGATATCCGCTGTTCCGGTACCAACGGTGCGGCGACGCCGGTCAAGACCTTCTTCGAGGGCAACGTCACCGCCGACGGCATCCTCAAGCTGGCGGACACGCCCGCATCCGCCTCCGGCTTCGGCATCGCGGTGACCGATGCCGAAGGCAACCCCGTTCCGTTTCACGATCGGCCGCGATCCCTGCCGTCTGTCTGGCAGGACAGAATCGGCGTCGAAGACCGCTATCGCTTCCAGGGCAAGGCGCGCTATGTGCCCCTCGCCGGCCCGCTGAAGGCAGGCAGCGCCGACGCGGTGATGAGTTTCGTCCTTGACTATGACTAACCCCCTCGCCCGGACCGTCCTCCGTCTGCTGGCGCTGCTGGTGCTGGCACTTGCCGCGCTGGCCCCGGCTGCACGCGCGGAGCTTTACTTCGACGGCAAGAACCGCTTCATCATGGAGGGCACGCGCATGCGCCTGCCCATCACCAACCAGGCCGTCCATCCAGCGCTGCTGCATCTCTCGCTGGACTGGGGCGACGAGGAGTCGCAGGCACCCTTGCCGCTCGCGCTGTCACGGCCGCTGCTGAAACTGCTGGCCGGCCAGCAGGCGCACGTGGACGTGTTCTACCAGGGTGAGGGCCTGCCGACGGATCGCGAGTCCTATCTGCTGCTCCGCATCCTGGACGTGCCGCAGGCGCCACACGCCGACAACACCATGCAACTGGCGCTGCGGCATCACTTCAAGCTGTTCTACCGCCCGCCCCTGCCGACCACGCGGGAGCAGGCCTGGGCATCGCTGTCCTGGGAGCGATCCGGCGACGGCGACACGCCGGTGTTGCTGGCGCGCAATCCCTCGCCCTACTACCTGACCCTCGGTCATCTGGAAATCCTCGATGCCAGCGGGCAGCCCTGCGGCGATCCACGCGAGCATCTGATGATCGCCCCCTATTCCAGCCAGTCGCTGCCCGCGCCCGGCTGCCACGCGGCGCAACTGCGCTACCAACTGATCAGCGACGCCGGCAACCCGCACGCGCGCGTGTTCACCCTGTCCACCTCCGGCCACGATGCAACGGCATCCCGGCCGGCCCTTCCGGAGAAACAACCATGAGGATCCTGATTCGATTGTTGGCGCTGGGCGCGCTGCTCGTGCTGTCGCAGAAAAGCCATGCGCTGACGTGCACGATGGACGGTACCTATTTGGCAGACTACTACCTGGAAACAACCGTCGCGATCTCCAACACCATGCCCAAAGGGACCGTCGTCTGGCGATCACCCAACCGGATTGGGACGCTGAAGTGCTGGCAGGAGCGGCCGGCCGGCGCCGAATTGGTCTATCTTTATGCGAGTCCGGAAAGCAACCTCGCCCTCGGGGAGGATATCGAGATTGGCATCAACATCGACGGTAAGGACTACACATACTCCAACCTGACCCAGGTCAAGAATGGCATAAAGAGGGAGCCAACCAAGCTCAAGCTCGATGGGTGCCGCAGCTTCGCCGGTTGCGAGGACCAGGCGAAAATAATGACCGTGTCCTACAATTTCTTCTTCTCCAAGCGTTCTCCTGCCAACACGGGACAAGCCAAGGAAGGGCCGGTCAGCAGCCATTCGAAATTTGCCGTATTCCAACTGGACGGCGAAGGTGGATTGAACCCAACCATTGGCTCGAATTACAGGCAGTACGTGCACAATCTTAAATATCTGCGCTACATCGCCTGCAGTTCGACCATTGCGCTGTCCCAATCCACCATCAACTTCGGCAGCCTGAGCAATGTCAACGCCCAGCGAGATCAGATTGCCCGGCAAAAGCCCTTCAGCATCACCGCCAACAAGAACTGCGACAGCGCCTACGGCTTGGCAGCGCTCTTGAAGCCGCTCACGGACGCCAAATTGGATGCACAGCGAGAACACGTACTGGTTCCCGAGGACAACAAATCGGTTGGCATCACCCTGCACGACATGGACAACAACGAGCGCGTGGTTCCGTTCAACCAGGAATTCGAACTGGTGCCACACAGCCAGGACAGGACAGTGACGCGGCACTTCGCCGCCCGCGCCGTCTGGCTGACGGACAAGGCCAATACAACGCTCGGAAAATTCAACGCCGGCGCGACCATCGATATCTATTACAAGTAGCGTCATTCCGCGCCGCACCCCAATCCGCCCGGCGCCGTAGAGCGGAGCTCGCTCCGCTGCCTGAACGACCACGGATAGCCCGTCATCCCGGCGAAAGCCGGGATCTCTTTGATTTTTTTTGATTGGACGGGGGCGCGTGACGCGGTTCGGTTTGCGCGCGGAGCGAAGAGCAAGAGGGGTCCCCGCACTCGCTGGGACGACGGACATTCGCGGCCTTCAGCGCTAAGCCAATTCCCCCGTAGAGCGGAGCTTGCTCCGCTGCCCTCCGCGACCGAACATCCCGTCATCCCGTCATCCCGTCATCGCGGCGAAGCCGGGCTCCTTTGGCTTTTGATTGGCCGGGTGTTCGGCACGCGTTGGCCAGCGCACGAGCGAAGAGCAAGAGGGACCCCAGCTTTCGCAGGGACGACGGGCGTCGCGGTCTTTCGCCACGTGAGCCCCGACGTAGAGCGGAGCTTGCTCCGCTGCCCTTCGCGACCACGAACATCCCGTCATCGCGGCGAAGCCGGGCTCCTTTGGCTTTTGATTGGCCGGGTGTTCCGCACGCGTTGGCCAGCGCACTGCGCAAAGAGCAAGAGGGCCCCCAGCTTTCGCTGGGACGACGGGCGTCGCGGTCTTTCGCTACGTGAGCCCCGACGTAGAGCGGAGCTTGCTCCGCTGCCCTTCGCGATGCAAAGAGCAAGAGGGTCCCAGCTTTCTCTGGGATCACGGTTTGCCGGGTGTAGTACCGCGCCCGCGCGAACTTCCGGGGTTCCACCCCTGGAGCAAGTTACTTCTGTCCGGAAGTTCGCGTGGGCGGGGTTCTGGGTGGACGGTGGAGCGGAGCGAGCTCCGCTCTACGCGGGTGCAGGTGTGGGTTCGATCAGTCGTCGAACTTGCTGTTGAGGATGCGGCCGTCGTAGCCGCTGACCTTCAGGTCCACGCGGCGTCCCTGCGGATCGGTGGCCTCCACCTCCCAGACGCCGGCATCACGATCGATATCGGTGAAGGCGCGATAGCCCTGCCCTTCCAGCTTCGCCAGCAGATCGCGCATGGACAACACCTTGCGACTGCCGCGCAAATCGAAGATCTCGCCGGTGGCCGGATCCACGGAGACCTCATCCCACAAGCCATAGGGACGGCGGATTTCGGCTTCCCACAGGCCGTCGTCGTATTCGAGATCGCGGACTTCGCCGTAGCCGGCCTGCTGGAGCAGCGTGATGACCTGCTGCGGCCCGACCGGTTCGGCCGCCTGGACGGTCGTCAGGCAGGCGCCGAACAGCCCGAGCGCGACGCACAAGGCCATCTTCATCGGAGCACGCGGGGTGAGGGATGGTGGATTTCTCCGGTGCGCGATTGTCGCGTTGCTGAAAATACCTTCGTTGTTAGAACGCATGTGCACGCCATCCTCTTGAAGCAAAAAACGGGCGAACAGCTTGGAGAACCGACGCGGCGCTGTCCCTCGGAACCGTCCGAAAAGTGGGGAGTCCGTGTCCGAAGAGCCAACAGCGAAAACAGGGCGCGGTGTTCGCCGGGACAAAGAACACCGCTCTTTCCAACGTAGAGCGGAGCTCGCTCCGCTGCCCTCGCCTCACTGCCTTTCCCAGCTACGGATACTCCGTAATCCCGCCGAAAGCCGGAGTCCCCCTGGCTCCTGGCATCCCGCCGAAAACACGCCGTTACCCACAGGTCCGTTTCGGAATCCTCCGATTCCTGCCACCCCGGCGCTTGCCGAGAATGCCCGGGCCTTTTCCCTTGCAGGAAGGCAGCACGCAGCGCGCATTCGACGCGTGTTTTCCATCCGGTCGCCTGCATCGCCGGATGCTTCCCTTCCCTTCAGAGAGTATTTGATGAAAGTTCGTATCTTGGCGGCCGCCGTCGCCGCGATGAGCCTGGCCGGTGCCGCGCAGGCCAAGGACGCGGCCCACAGCCGCTTTGCCGTCACCGCCGGCTTTGCCTCCCAGCACCTGGGCGGCGACAAGCCGCTGAATGTCACCCTGACCGATGCCCCCGCCGGCGGGCAGGTCGAGAACGACCGCAGCGACGAAGGCGCCACGCTGGGTTTCAGCTGGTTCATCAACCGCAACATCGCCATCGAGCTGTGGGGCGCTTCGCGCTTCGACGCCAGCACCGAAATCGACATGGAGAACGCGCCGGACATCGGCGTGAGCAAGTACCGCACCCGCCCGCTGGCGCTGACCGCGCAGTACCACTTCACCCAGCTGGGTGACCGTTTCAAGCCGTACGTCGGCCTGGGCGTGCATCGCACCAAAGTGGACGGCGAGTGGATCAACCCGGCGCTGGATGGTGCGCATGATTTCCGCATCGACGACGGCACCGGCCTGGCCGCGACCGTGGGCCTGGACGTGAACCTGCCGAAGAACTGGTTCGTCCGCGGCGACGTCCGCTACCTGCGCTGGAACAGCGACGTGCGCCTGGACAACCTGCGCTCGGACGTGGACATGCATTCGCTGGTTTATGGCGTGAGTGCGGGTTTGCGGTTCTGAGGCGGGCCAGTCAGAAATAGGTTCACTTTCCCCCCTTTACTAAATGGGGGATTGAGGGGGATTTGTTCTTTGCGCCAAGAGCAAATCCCCCGTCCTCCGCTGCGCGGAGGCCCGCCCCCTTTTTTAAAGGGGGCTTTTTTTGGTTTCCGTGCAGGTGGGGGCGATGGCTTTTCCTCCCCCTTTGAAAAAGGGGGATTGAGGGGGATTTGCTTTATGAGTGATCCAGCTTCACCAGTTCCACTTCCAGCGCTCGCATCGCCGCTCCCGTCTCATCGACCACCTCGGCAGCGATACCCTCCGCGCGTATCCGATCTTCCAGCCGTTCGAAGCGGGCGATCAGCTCATCCATCTGCATCATCGCCAGCGCGCCGCGCATGCGATGCAGGGTGGTGATGGCGGTGGTCGGGTCCTGCCCTTGCAGGGCAATGGCGACGGCGGCGGCGTCCGCGCGCATGGTGTCGACGAACAGGCGCCGATACTGCGCCGGCAATTCTTCCGCCGCGTCGGAGGGTGCGACGTCGCCCGCGTTGCCGGCAGCCCCGGCAGTCGCCGCATGCGCACGCAGCAATTCCCACAATCCGCGCAGGCCAATCGGCTTGACCAGCCAGGCGTTCATGCCGGCTTCCCGGCAGCGCTGCTCTTCCTCGCGCATCGCGTTGGCGGTGACGCCGATGATCGGCACGTCAGCGCCTTCGCGGCGCAGGGTGGCGGCCAGTTCGTAGCCGTTGAGGCGCGGCATGTTGACGTCGGTCAGCACCGCGTCGAAGCGTTCGCGCCGCCACAGTGCGAGCGCCTCCACGCCGTCTTCCGCGGTCGCGACCGTGCAGCCCAGCTGTTCCAGTTGATGCGCCAGGGTGGCCCGGTTGATGGGATTGTCCTCGGCCACCAGCACGCGCAGGCCCAGCCGGCCGGCGATGGGACCGGCCCGCAGCGGTGCGGGCGCGACGGGCTCGCCCCGGCGCAGCGCGAGGATCGCCTGGGCGAGCGCGTCGCGGTGATGCCCGTCCACGGCCGTTGGCGTGGCGTCGCCGGCATCGGCGCCCAGCACGCGCGGTCCCGGCCATGCCGGGGGGGTGTCCGGCGGCGGCAGCACGTCCACCAGGATGGCGTCCGCATCGGCGGGCGTCGCCGGCAGGACGGCCGGCGCGGCGCGCGCGCCCCAGCGTTCGAACCAGCGGCACAGGTCCGCCGTCAGTTCCGGATGCGGCGTGCGCACGCGCAGCACCGCGCCGGAGAGATCGGCGTGGGTGTCCGTGCCCGCTTCGGCCGTCAGCGGCAGGCTCAGGCGGAAGCGGCTGCCGCGTCCCGGCGCGCTGTCCACGGCGATGTCGCCCTGCATCAGCCGCGCCAGCTGCATGCAGATGGACAGGCCCAGGCCGGCGCCGCGGAAGGTGTGGCTGGCCGCATCGACCTGATAGAACGGTTCGAACAGCCGTGTCTGATCCTCCGGTGCGATGCCGACGCCGGTGTCTTCCACGTCCAGTACCACCCGCGCGATACCGTCACGCGTTTCGCTGCCCAGCCGCACGACCACCCGGCCGTGTTCGGTGAACTTGATGGCGTTGCTGATCAGGTTGTCGAGGATCTGGCGCAGGCGTGCCGGATCCCCGCGCAGCCATGCAGGCAGATCCGGATCGATGCAGGCGAACAGATCCAGTCCCTTCTGCCGGGCCATCGCCGCGTAGCCGGCAACCGCGTCCTCGACGAGGTGCCGCGGATGGAAGGCCACCGCGTCCAGCGCCAGCTGACCGGTCTCGATGCGGGTGGTGTCCAGGATGTCGCTGATGAGCTGCAACAGCACCGCCGAGGAGCTCTGCACGGTCTGCAACTGGCGGCGCTGCTCCTCGTTCAACGGGGTGAGCGCCAGCAGTTCCAGCGTGCCCAGCACGCCGTACAGCGGCGTGCGGATTTCGTGGCTCATCGTGGCCAGGAAGGTGGACTTGGCCGCGCTGGCGCGATCGGCCTCGCGCTTGGCGCGGGCCAGCGTGCGTTCGATTTCCGCATGCGCGCTGATGTCGGTGAAGGCGCACAGGATGACCTCGCGCATGCGGTAGCGCGTGGGCGAGTACGCCACGTGCAGCGGGCGGCCATCAGCGGCGGCGAATTCCTCCAGTAGTCCGGCGCCCTCGACTCCGGCCAGCCGTTCCCGCAGGCGCGACAACGCCCCGCTGACCGCCGACGACGAATCCCCGGCCAGGCCCAGCCATTGCCGCGCCAGGCCATTGCCGAATACCACGTCTCCCGAAGCGCGATCCAGCACGCACAGGGCCACCGGCGTGGCGTCGATGATGGTCCGGTTGAACGCTTCGTTGTCGAGGATGTCGCGCTGGGCGGCGAGCGCGGGCGCGACCACGCGGCGGTCGTACCAGCGTCCGAAGCCAAGCGCGCCGGCGATGCCGGCCAGCAACAGCAGGCCCGCGCCCAGCGGCAACCACAGGTTGTCGCGGAACAGGCTGAGGTAGCCCACCCGGTAGTAGGCGTCCCACTGCCCGTTCGCATCGTGGAAATGGAAGACCCAGCCCCGGCGGGTGTAGTTGAGACCCAGATCTTCGGCGGGCGGTGGCGTGCCGTCGCCGTCCAGCACGACGCCCTGGCGGGTCAGCCAGAAATCGTCGTAGATCGCTTCGCTCAGATGCCATTCGAACACGCCCACCCGCGAGAGCGTCAGCAGGGTGGCGGCGTAGAAGTCCGGCGGTTGTTCCCTTCCCGTGCCCCACAGGCGGGGCGGAATCGGCGCCGGCAGCACGCCGATGAGCCGCTCCGGCAGATCCGGCGAGCGCAGCCAGCGCACGTTGCGCCCGACCGGTTGCTGGCCCGCTGGAGTGCCGCGTTCGGCCAGGTGCGCGCGCACCGTATCGATCACCGCCGCGAACTGCGCCTGCTCCAGCCGGCCCAGGCCGGATTCGACGCCAATGCCGGGCACGCTGGCGGCAAGGCTGCTGTTCCGGTCGAGCAGGAACACCTCGCCCGGCGGAAACGGCGAGCGCGACCAGAAGGTCGTGTAGGCATTGCTGAGGTGCTGGCCGACTTCCGGCAGCGCGGCGTCGCAGTCGGCCTGCGCGCAGACCAGCGAGAACGGCAGGTGCACGCCGGCCTCCTGGCCCAGCCACTGGCGTTCGCCGGGACGCGCCGGCTGCGGCATCTCGCGCAGGGTTTCCTGCGGCCAGTCGGGCAGCGAGGCCAGGCGCGCGTTCTGCTGGCTGAACGTGGTCAGGAAGGCTTCGTGATGGTGCACGTAGCCGGTCATCACCCCGAAATCGACGGCCAGCTTCTGCTGCTGCTCGGTCAGCAGCCGGTGCATGCCCCAGTACAGGCCCAGTCCCAGGAACAGCAGCACCGGCAGGATGCCGAGCAGCGCGAACCGCAGCCAGCGGACCGAGCGGGTGATGCGGCCGAACGGAGTGTCCTTCATCAGCGTGCCGGTGGCCGCGCGCGGCGAGCCAGCGCCGCCTCGCCGCCGGAACCGACGGTTCCCTGGGTGGAGATGCCGCGATTCTAACCAGCCGGACCCGCGTTTCGGCTAGCGGCGGTCCCCGTAGCGGGTCGCCAGCTTCAGCCAGAACTGCGGCAGATGATGCTGGTTGAGGACATGCACGCGCGGCACCCGCAGCGGATCCACGCCGATCCGCGCGCGACCGCGCACGGTGGTGGTGGCGCCCGCGAATCCCGCGCGCCGCACCGCCTCCACCACGCGATCGTCATGCGCGCCCCAGGGATAGCAGAACTGGGAGACGCGCAGGCCAAAGCGATCCTCCAGCGCGCGCTTGCCGCCGCCCACTTCGTCTTCCAGCGCGGCATCGTCCAGGGTGGTCAGGCGCGCGTGGGTGCGGGTGTGTGCGCCCAGTTCCATGCCGGCATCGATCCACGCGCGCAGCGCGCCTTCGTCGGCCAGCGGGCTGGTCACGCCCAGCACATCCTCGGACCAGCCATTGCGCTGGCCGATCCGGTCCGCCACCGCGTAGCAGGTGGCGCGATGGCCATGCCGTCGCAGAATCGGCAGTGCGGTGGTGACGTTGTCGAAAAAACCATCGTCGAAGGTCAAGGCGCACAGCTTTTCCCGGGGCACCACTCCGCCCTGCAGCACCGCATGGGCCTCGTCCATGGTCACGCCGCGATAGCCGCAATGCGCCAGCAGCGCCATCTGCCGCGCGAACGCGCGCGCACCGACGAAGATACTGCGCCGCCGGCTGCCCTTCGGCACCGGCCCGATGCTGTGGTACATCAGCACCGGCAACACCGCGCTCACGCCGGCAGCTCCAGCACGCGCCGGTACAACGCCACGGTGTCGTCCACCATGCCGCGTGCGCTGAAACGCTCGCGCTGGGTCCGCCGCGCCTGCTGGCCCAGACGCTCGCGCAGCGCGGGATCCAGCAGCTTCTTCAACTGCCAGGCCAGACCGTGGGCATCGTCCGAGGTGAACAGCAGGCCGTTGACGCCGTCCTCGATCACCTCCGGCATGCCGCCGGTACGCGCGGCGATCACCGGCAGGCCGGCGGCCATCGCTTCCAGCAGGGACAGCGACAGCGCCTCGCTGCGCGAGGGCTGCACGAACACGTCCATGCCGCGCAGCAGCGCGGCCACGTCATCGCGATAACCGGGCAGGCGCACCCGTGCGTCCAGTCCGAGTCGACTGATCAAATCGGCGAGTTCGTCCGGCCAGTCGCCCGTCGCGTCGCCCAGCATCACCAGATCCATCGGCTCGCCCACCGCGCCCAGCAGCGACAGCGCACGCACCAGCAGATCGTGCCCCTTGTGCGGCACCATCCGGCCGACCATGCCAATGGCCAACCGCTCCTGCGCGATGCCCAGCCGCTCCCGCGCCGCCCTGCGCTCGGACTCGCGCGTATCCGGAAGCGTATCGACGCCGTTGTAGATGCGCTCGATCCGCGTCGCCGGCAATCCCTTGTGGACCAGGAACTCGCGCACCGCCTCGGACACGGCGATCATCCGCTGGTTGCGGCGAAACCCCTTCCAGGTCTGCAAGGAGTGGATGGTCGCCACCGAACGGCAGCGCCCCCACCCGCCGGCCAACGCGCTGTAGAAGGCGCTGCGCCGCGAATGCCCATGCACCACGTCGATGCCGCGCTCGCGCACCAGCCGGCGCAGGCGCAGGTGCGACACCGGATCAATCAGCCCGCGAAAGCGCAGCGGCGTCCAGTCCAGCCGTTCCGCCTCGGCTTGCCGCTGCAACCATGAGCCCTGCTGCAAGGCCAGGGTCACCCCATGACCGGCGTCACGCAGGCCGCGGCTCAGTGACAGCACCTGCCGTTCCAGGCCGCCATAGCCTTGGGTATGGACGACTTGCAGCAATCGGAGGGGACGATGGGGAGGCATGGGAAAGGTCGCGCGAGAAATGTGACGCGACCTTGCCGTCCGGTGGGGGGCTGGACCATCGGATAACTCTGAAAGTGGTTGGGGGATGGTGTGGGCTCGCCTGAAACGAAGTGAGGAGCATGGCTCCGGTTCATCTAGGCGCGCGCGGCCAACTCACGCTGGAACCGGCGCCCCCTGCACTCGCGCCGTATCTGCCATTGCCTGCTGATTGGCCGGGCGAGCAAAAGGCGCAAACGGCGCGCGGTGGTACTGCTCCCGCAGTTACGCTAGAAACCTCAAGGCCTGGAGCGGCTGTTTCCGACCCAAAACGGACATTCGGCCCGCACCTTGCTGGCTGGAGACCGGTGTGCATAACATCGCCGCCTGAGGCAAACGGACCAGGACGATGACAGAAGCTGCAGGCGACGGTTTGGTGGATTCGAAGCGCTTCGACGCGATGGTTACGCGGTTGCGGCAAATGGCGGACGAAGGGACGAAGAAGGTCACCGGCGTGCTAATGGTCGCCAAGCTTCCACCGCGGCCCGATGGTTTGTTTTCGCAGGCTTATCTGCACGAAATCTACGCGCCGTTGTCGGAGCCGGAAATCGAGGCGTTGGAACAGGATGCGGGGAGGGTAATTCCCTCTGATCTTCGCGCGTTCTATCGCCTCGCAAATGGCCTCTCACTGTTCGCCGGATCGTTGTCCATCAACGGTGCGCGAACTGACTACTCACGCTCCCCCGACGTCCGTCAACCGGTGAGCTTGCGTTACGGAAACCAGATCGAACGCCCGGCAGGCGCGCCACTTGATGCCGTCCAGTTCGGCTTCTACTCGGCGGATCCGGGGCATCACGCCTGGATTGACGGAAGCGGCGAGGTGTACGTGACGGCCCTAGGCCGTCCCGCGCCGAAGCTACGCACGTGGCCAAGCTTGTGGACATTCCTCGGCGACGAAGTCGAGCGCCTCTCGAGCGCATATCGCACCTGTCGCCGGCGGGTGGATGCACTTGATCCATTGCCTGCGCCGATCTGACGCACACCGGGAGGGCTGATACAACCACCTCGAATGTCCGCTTATGGCCGATTGCGGACGTAGTTGCCGGCGGAAGATGGCTTCTAAGTCGAGGCCTCCATCGCCTGAGTGATCCATAGCTGTCCGGACCAATTCCATCTGCACCACAGACCGACGTACTCCACGACGGTAGCCGACCCACGAAGACGCGAGTCAGCCACCACCGAGGGCACAGGACCTCAGATGCGGGCAGTCACCCTTCATCTACTTCTTCGTCATCGCCTCCACTGGACTGCTGCAAAGCATCCGCCAGTGCCAGAGGGAGCGGGAGATTGCCCAGGTACTCGGCCAGTTCATGGCCCAGCAGGTCTTCGTGATCGCGAAAGAAGACGGGGCCGGTCGTCAGCGTCCAGCCTTGCTCGATGCGGCGCCAGCCGCGTGTGCTGCGTACCATCAGTCCGCCCATGTCCAGTGAGCCGGCCAGGGTGATGCCGTCCTCGCTGACGCGCAGGACGATCTCGGCTACGACGCGCGCGCGTCGGTTGCCGGGATCGGTTGGGCGATACGAAGTGGAACTGTCGGGGGTGGCTTGAGTGGGCTTGCGCATGTGCGGGACTCCGTAGGTAGATTCGAGTCCACCGCCCCGACTGCAATCAAGGCGGCGGGCGGCACGGGTTGCAGTACCGGCCTACGGACCGGCGGGGCCAAAGCCCCCCACGTACCGCCCGCCATGAAGCTGGCAGGGCTGCGCCCATCAAATGCAGGAGAACAAAAAAGCGCCGTGCATTTTTCGGATGGGCGCTGGTGCGCCGTAGGAGTCGAGACTGCAATCCCGGTCGCCGAATTTGCGGCGACGCTGGGATGCTGGATCCGCTCCCATGCGCCCGTCAACGCACATTGAGCCAATGATCTGCTTATGACATTTATGGCGTCAAGGGCGGGGAATGCCGCGCCACGTGGCCGCTCGCAGCGACGGGATGTTTCGAGATCCTTGACGATCCCAACTCAGTTCCAGACTCCTTGTTTCGAAGCCAGACTCTGTTTCAGACCTTTCCTAGGTCACGCATGAGATGCGCCGCCTAGGCTGTTCGGTCTTTTCTGAAACACGCTCGCCCATGTCACGCATGTTTGCGGTGTCCGTGCACTGCCCCTTCCCCCGCTTGCGGGGGAAGGTTGGGATGGGGGCGAGGCTGTCATCGTGTGGGGAAGGACATGCGGTACTTGGGTTGGGGGCCCCCACCCCAGCCCTCCCCCGCGCGCGGGGGAGGGAGCGGTGCGCGTGTTTCGTTTGTTTTCTTGCGGGTGTCGCTCCTTCCCCCGCTTGCGGGGGAAGGTTGGGATGGGGGCGAGGCTGTCGTCGTGCGGGAAATACACGCTGCGCTTGCGTTGGGGGCCCCCACCCCAGCCCTCCCCCGCACGCGGGGGAGGGGGCGGTTTGCGTGTTTCGTTCGTTTTCTCGTCGGTGTCGCTCCTTCCCCCGCTTGCGGGGGAAGGTTGGGATGGGGGCGAGGCTGTCATCGTGTGGGGAAGAACATGCGGTGCTTGCGTTGGGGCCCCCACCCCAGCCCTCCCCCGCACGCGGGGGAGGGAGCGATGCGCGTGTTTCGTTCGTTTTCTTGCGGGTGTCGCTCCTTCCCCCGCTTGCGGGGGAAAGTTGGGATGGGGGTGAGTTGGTCATCGTGCGAAAAAGACATGCGGCGCTTGCGTTGGGGCCCCCCACCCCAGCCCTCCCCCGCATGCGGGGGAGGGGGCCGTCTGCGTGTTTCGCTTGTTTTCTTGTGAATGCTGAAAGAGGGATGCGTGAGAAGCTGTCAGCCATTTGATTTCTTGACCGGTCGTTGGCGCCAGCGTGCATTCGTGCTGGTGCTTGCGGTCGTCGGCTTTGATCTGCATGCCGCAACATCCGTCTCCGTGGTGGAAGCGGCCGATATCCATCTGCAAGCCTACCTTCAAGGCGAGGCGCGGCAGGTGGAGCGGCTGTCGGCGTATCTGCGGAACGAGACGCCTTCGTCCTGCACGGAAAGATGCGACATCCCTTCGCTGCCCGAAGTCGCGATTGAACGCCGGCTGCAAGAGGCACTCGCAGCGCGTGGCGTGGCGGAGACACCGGCGCTCACGTCGCGCATCGGCGCGATCACGCAGGCGATGACGGAGGGGGTGCGCCGCTCACGCTGCCATGCACGGGATGCATCCAGTGCGTTCTTCGGGGCCGCCACGCCGGAAGAGGCCGGCGAGGCGCTGGTCCGCTTCCGCTGTGATTTGCCCGATGCCGCCGTCGCGTTGCGGCATGCCACGACCTTGCGGGAACACGGCGACAACGTGTCGGTGGACGCGCTGTTGCGCACGCACCTGGACGCCGCGATGGCCCTGCGACGGGCACCGCGGCGCACGGTCGATGCGGAGATGCTGATGCATCGCGATATCGGTGGCGGCTGGCGGACGATGCTGCCGGCGCAGTGGATGGAATACTTCCTGGCCCTGCTCGAACATGCCGACGCCCCGGCCACCGCGGTGCCGGCGGCCAACCTGTATCTGCGGGCACATCTGGACTTAGCTGCCTCAGACCGGAAGCAGTTGGACGACTATCTGCGATCCTCGCTGGACCCCGCCCGGGATGAACCCGGCACCACGTTGGCGGATCTGCTTAGTTCGCTCGACGAGGAGACTACATGGGACGAGAACGTGGCCGTCGCCCGACTGACGGGCACGTTCCTGACCCATCGTGAAGGCGGAAAACTCGCCCGGCTTTTTGAAGAGATACCCCAGCAACGCATCCAGGCCCTGTCCCGGCAGATGGTCGTCGCGGGGAAACAGGCGCAATGCACGGCCACGCACGTGCAAGCGCTCCCCTTCGAATACAGCCGCCATGTGCGTGTCGCCGTCCGTTGCCAGCTTCCGGACATCGCCGTCGCCGCCGGGCGATTCCAGCAACGTGCGGACGCGGGAGTTCCGGTCACCGTGAAGGAGGTGGACGACCTGATTGCCGCGCTCGCGTCGCCGGCCCGGCGCGATCACGACGGCTCGCTGGAGCTGGAACTCATCGGGGCGCGCGGTGATACCTGGTACGTGCATCCAAACAAGGTCTTCGACATGATGCTGAGGATGCTGTTTTCGCCGGCACGCGATGTACCGTGATCACTCGCCGGTTCGCCGCCCCCCTTGGAAGTGAATGAAATGGAACTCCGATCGCCCCCTCCCCTCTCCCCCGCCCAGCGATTCGGCGCGGCTGCTTTCACGCTGTTCGCCCTGCCGGTGCTGGCCTGGGTTGCCTGCTTCGGCTACTGGCTGCCGGTGTGCGGAAAGGCGGGTTGGGGCTACGCGCTGATCATGCTGGTGGGCGGCAGCGTGATGGCGCCTGCGGTGGCGGGCATTGCATGGGTAGCGGGACTGGGGACGATGTTCGCGTGGCATCTGCATCGCGTGCGGAAGCACCGGCGGTTGTCCATCCTGTTGTCCGACGCGGCGATTCTGGCGGTGGTGCTGTTTTTCGTTGGCGTCATGCTCGGCGCGACGTTGGGCCAGGGCGGGCGTTGCAGCCTGTTCTAGCGGCGGCCGTTGCCGGCGCGGAGGCTGCGCTAGAATCACCGCGGTTCTCCAACGGATCGCATCCATGCCATCGCCCGCCTCGTCTTCGTCCACTCCGCTCGCCTTCATCGGTGGCGGCAACATGGCGCGCAGCCTGATTGGCGGGCTGATTGCGCGTGGGCATGCGCCGGAGGCCATTCACGTGGCCGAGCCGGTGGAGGCGCTGCGCGATGCGCTGGCGCGGGACTTCGGCGTACAGGTGCATACGAGCGCCGCCGATGCGGCCGCCGACGCCGATATCTGGCTGCTGGCGGTCAAGCCGCAGGTGATGCGCACGGTTTGCGGCGATCTGTCCGCGCTGGCGCAGGCGCGGCGACCGCTGGCGATTTCGATCGCCGCCGGCATCACCGCCGCGCAGCTGGAACGCTGGCTGGGCGGCGACGTGGCGGTGGTGCGGGCGATGCCGAATACGCCGGCGCTGCTGGGCGCCGGCATCACCGGGCTGTATGCGAACGATCGCGCCGACGCCGCGCAGCGCGACGCCGCTGCGGCCTTGCTGGCGGCGGTGGGGCCGACCGTGGCGATTGGCGAGGAACCGTTGATGGACGCGGTCACCGCGGTGTCCGGCAGCGGGCCGGCCTATGTATTCCTGCTGGCCGAAGCGATGCAGGCGGCCGGCGAAGCCGAGGGCCTGTCCCCGGACGCGGCGCGCGAGCTGGCCACGCAGACCCTGCTGGGCGCGGCGCGCATGCTGGTCGAATCCGGCGAGCCGGCCGGCGTGCTGCGCGCGCGGGTGACTTCGCCCAACGGCACCACCCAGGCGGCCATCGAGACCTTCCAGGCCGGCGGCTTTGAGGCATTGGTCGCAAAAGCCATCCACGCCGCCACCGAACGCGGACGCGAACTGTCCGCCGCCAACGACTGACATCGACGACTGCCATGAAGACCATCAAGACCGCCTGGATTGCCTGCACCCTGTCTCTCGCCCTGGCCGCGTGTTCGGCCGGCGAAGCGCCGCGCGCCGCCGAGTTCGTGCAGCCGGTGCAGGCGCAGCAGGATTTCGGTTCCCTGCGCGTGCATTTCAACGCGCTGCCGACGCTGTCGCTGAGCGAGGCGGTGGCGCGCGAGTACCAGGTGCAGCGCGAGGCCGGCACCGCGCTGGTGGTGATCGCCCTGCGCCGGGTGGCCGGCGGCGAGGAAAGCGTCACCGAGGGCGAGGTCGAGGGCGAAGCGCGCGACCTGTCCGGCAAGCGGCAGGCGCTGGCGTTCCGCGCGGTGCGCACCGGTGATTACGTTGACCACATCGGCACGCTCAAGGTCGGTCCGCGCGATACCTATCGGTTTGACCTGACCGTGCGCGCCGACGGCCGCAGCGAGAAGTTGCAGTTCCAGCGCAATTTCTGAGCGGCGTACGCGCCTTCCCGGGCGCGCGATGCGGGTACCGTCGCCATCGCAAGCATGCGTGCGCGCGCCGGTTGACCTCAACCGCGCTTGAGGGCGCAAGCTCCGCGACTCCCCCGCTCCGCTTCTCCCTCCATGGAATCGTCGTCCCTGTCTTCCTCCGCCGGCCCCGATATCGCGGCCGATCCGGCTCCGGCCATCACCGCAACCGCCGAGGACGGCCTGCTGTCGCCGCGCCGTCGCGCGATGACCCTGGGCATGGTGGCGCTGGTGTCGCTGGGCGCGTTCGAGGCGCTGGCCGTCGCGACCGCGATGCCGACCGTGGCGCGGGCGCTGGACGGCCTGTCGTTGTACGCGCTGGCGTTCGCCGGCACCTTGGCCGCGAGTGTGGTCGGCATGGTGCACGCCGGCCGCGCCAGTGATCGGCACGGTCCCGCGCGCATGGTCTGGTGGGGCGTGGCGTGGTTCGTCGCCGGACTGATCGTGGCGGGACTGGCGCCGAACATGCCGGTGCTGCTGCTGGGGCGCGTCGTGCAGGGCTTTGGCGGCGGCGCGATGTCGGTGGCGCTGTACGTGGTGGTGGCGCGCGCGTATCCGGAAGCGCTGCGCCCGCGCGTGTTCGCCGCGTTCTCGGCGGCATGGGTGGTGCCTTCGCTGATTGGCCCGAGCGTCAGTGGATTGATCGTGGAGCATGTGGGCTGGCGCTGGGTGTTCCTGGCGGTGCCGCTGCTGGCGATTCCGGCGGCCTGGGCATTGCGACCCGGCCTGAAGGCGTTGCCACCGACGATCGCCGAAACCACCGGCGGGCGCTCGCTGTTGCCATGGGCCGGGCTCGCGGCGGCGGCGGCCTGCCTGTTGCATCTGGCCGGACAGCGGCACGACACGCGCGGCGCGCTGCTGTTGGTGGTGGCGCTGACGGGATTGGTCTTGGCGACGCGCAAGCTGTTGCCGGATGGCAGCCTGAGCCTACGACGCGGCCTGCCGAGCGTGATCGCGCTGCGCGGATTGGCGAGCGCGACCTTCTTTGGCGCCGAGGTGTTCATCCCGCTGATGCTGGCGCAGCAGTTCAAGTTGTCGCCGCTGTGGGCGGGTGTGGCGCTGAGTGTCGGCGCGCTGGGCTGGTCGATGGGTTCCTGGTACCAAGGCAACACGCGGCGTGCGTGGTCGCGCGCGACGCTGCTGCGGATTGGCCTGACGATGATGGCGCTCGGCATCCTGCCGTTGCCGCTGGCGGTGTTCCTGCCGGGTGGACTGGGGCTGGCGCTGGTGGGCTGGGCGATCACCGGCATCGGCATGGGCCTGACCTACCCCAGCCTGTCGGTGCTGACGCTCTCGCTGTCGCCGCCACAGGCGCAGGGTCGCAACAGTTCCGCCTTGCAGTTGATGGACGCGCTGGCGATCGCGACGGTGCTGGCGCTGGCCGGATCGCTGGTGGCGACGCTGCTGGACCGCGCGCCGACGCTGGCGTTCGGACTGAGTTTCGGGATGACCGTCGTGTTGGCGTTCCTCGGTGCGCTGCTGGCCGGGCGGGTGCGTCCGGCCGATTGAAGCTGCCGATTCGTCCGCGACTCAGGCGTGGCGCGCGGACCAGGCCTGCACGATGTCGGCGATCGCGCGCACGCCGTCGGTGAGCGCGGCCGGGCCGGGCTGGAGGATCAGCGGTGATTTGATCTCGTGCAGTTCGCCGTCACGCACCGCCGGGATCGTGTCCCAGCCGGGCCGCGCGGCGACCCGCTCGGGGCGGAATTTCTTGCCGCACCACGATCCCAGGATGATGTCGGGCGCGCGCCGCACCACTTCGTCACCATTGGCGAGGATGCGCTGCTTCGCCAGCGGTTCGATCGACAGTTCCGGAAACACGTCGTCGCCACCGGCGATGCGCACGATCTCGGCGACCCAGCGGATGCCGGTGATGATCGGATCGTCCCATTCCTCGAAGTACACGCGCGGTCGGCGCGGCAGCGCGGCGGCGGCCTGCTCGATGGTGCGCAGGCCATCCTCGATGCCGCGCGCGTAGGCGTCGGCCTTGTCGCTCGCACCCACCAGCGCGCCCAGCCGGCGGATGTAGTCGAGGATGCCGTCCACGCTGCGGTGGTTGGCGATCCACACTTCCACGCCCTGCTTGATCAGCTCGGCGGCGATCTCGGACTGGATGTCGGAGAAACCGATGGCCAGATCCGGCTTGAGCGCCATGATCTCGCCGATCTTGGCGCTGGTGAACGCGCTGACCTTGGGTTTCTCGCGGCGCGCCTGCGGCGGCCGCACGGTGAAGCCGCTGATGCCGACGATGCGGTGCTGCTCGCCGAGCGCGTACAGCGTTTCGGTGGGTTCCTCGGTCAGGCAGACGATGCGTTGCGGGCCCATGCGTCAGTCGTCCAGGCGCTTGCGGAAATACACCACGCGCTCGGTTTCCTCGAAGCCGCAGGCGGCGTGCGCGGCCTGGCTGTCGCGGTTGTCGAGCAGCGCGTCGGATGCCAGTTCGCTGCATCCCTGTTCGCGCGTCCACGCTTCCACCGCCCGCACCAGCGCGCGGCCGATGCCACGGCCGCGCCAGGCCGGATCCACGTACCAGCCCTCCAGGAAGCCGACCGGCGAGGCCTCGGTGCCGTTGACGTAGTCATGCCGCAGGCTGGCCTCGGCGAAGGCGATGACCTGCCCGTCCGCATGGGTGGCCAGGAAACCAGCCGCGTCGCCGGCGAGGAAATCCAGGATGTCGGCGGCCTGCTGGCCGGGCTCGTCCATCGGCCACAGATCCTGGCGCAGGCGCGCCCAGCCAGCGGTGTCGCGCGGTTGCGCCTGGCGGATGCGCCACCCCTCGCTCACGGGAACAGCATCCGCTTGGTCCACTGGCCGGCGGCGTCACGCTCGTAGCGCCAGCGTTCGTGCAGGCGGAACTGCGCGCCGTACCAGAACTCGAACGCCTCCGGCACCACCCGGAAACCGCTCCAGCCGCTGGGGCGCGGCACGTCCTGGCCGGCGAAGCGCGCTTCGGTTTCGGCGATGCGCTGGTCGAAAGCCTCGGCCGAGGCCAGCGTTTCCGATTGATGGGAGGCCCAGGCGCCGATCTGGCTCATGCGCGGGCGCGAGGCGAAGTAGGCGTCGGCCTCGGCCGCATCGACCTGCTCCACCGCGCCTTCGATGCGTACCTGGATGCCGGCATCGCGCAGGCTGCGCCACAGGAACAGCAGCGCCGCGCGCGGATTGGTCTCCAGCTCGCGGCCCTTGTGGCTGTGCAGGTGGGTGTAGAACACGAAGCCGCGTTCGTCGAAGGCCTTCAGCAGCACGGTGCGCGCGGACGGGTGGCCGTCTGGGGTGGCGGTGGCCACGGTCATGGCATTGGCTTCCAGTTCGCGCGGGGAAGCCTGGGCTTCCTCGTAGAGTCCGGCGAACGTGGTCAGGGCTTCGGCGTACAGATCGGTCATTGCGCACCCGGCGGGTCGAGGGTGCCGCGCGGCGCGCGGCGGTCATGCGCTATTGTCGCGCGATGTCCGCATCCACGCATCCCGGCGACGCCGACGGCTTCGCGCCCGAATGGGTCGAGGCCGCGCTGGCAGCGGCGTTGTCGGTGCGCGCGGCCGTACCGGTGCTGGCGATCAGCGGCTTGCAGGGCTCGGGCAAGTCCACCTTCGCGGCGCAGATCGCCAGGCTGGCGCGGGCGCGCGGCCGGCATCCGGCGGTGCTGTCCATCGACGATGTCTACCTGACCCGCGCCGAACGCCAGCAACGGGCGCGCGCGGTCCATCCTCTGCTCGCCACCCGCGGTCCGCCCGGCACGCACGACGTGGGACTGGCCTGCGATCTGCTGGATGCACTGCGCGCGGGGCGGCCGGCGACGCTGCCGCGCTTCGACAAGTTGGCGGACGACCGTGCGCCCGAGTCGGCGTGGGAACGGCTGGAGGTGGCGGATCTGGTGATCTTCGAGGGCTGGTTCCTCGGCACGCCGGCCGAGCGGGACGACGCGCTGCGCGAGCCGCTGAATGCGCTGGAGCGCGAGCAGGACGGCGATGGCCGCTGGCGGCGGTATTGCAACGATGCGCTGCGCCGCGACTATCCGGCGCTGTGGCGGCGATTCGATCGCCTGTGGTTCCTGCAACCGCCAGGCTTCGAGGTGGTCGCCGGCTGGCGCGCGCAGCAGGAGCGGGAGCTGGCGCGGGCGCGGCCGGACGTCGCGTCGATGGACGATGCCGGCGTGGCGAGGTTCGTGCAGTTCTTCGAGCGGGTCAGCCGGCAGGCGCTGCGCACGCTGCCGGATCTGGCCGATCGGACGCTGGCGCTGGATGAGCGCCGGCGGCCTCGGTGAGGCGATTTCCCCTGTAGGAGCGACGTAAGTCGCGACGAGGCTTTCCTGCATCACGGTCGCGACTTACGTCGCTCCTACAGGGGATTTGGGGGTTACGCCACCACGAAGCTGATGCGCAGGTTGACGCGCCATTCGGTGACGTTGCCGGCGTCGTCGGTCACCACCTTGATCTCGTTGACCCAGGCGCCCTTGATGCCCTTGACCGTCTCGGAGGTCTTCTTCAAGCCAACCTTCACCGCGTCTTCCATGCTGGTCTTGGAGGCGGCGTTGATTTCGATGATCTTGGCGACAGACATGGCGTTTCTTCCTTTTGCTGTGGCTGGGCGGGCATCCGCCGGGGTGTCCACCCTAGGCCAGCGCGTGTTAAGGGCCCGCCACGGGTGCTAGCATCCCCGGCGATGAATCCCGCCCCCAACCTCGTCCTGGTCGGCCCGATGGGCGCCGGCAAAACCTCGATCGGCAAGCGTGTGGCCGAGCGGTTCGGGCTGGTCTTCATCGATGCCGACCAGGCCATCGTCGAGCGGGCGGGCGCCACCATCCCGGAAATCTTCGAGCATGCCGGCGAGGCCGGTTTCCGCGAGCGCGAGACCGAGGTGCTGCGCGATCTGCTGGCCGGCGAAGGCCGCTTGATCTCCACCGGCGGCGGCGCGGTGTTGTCGGCCGACAACCGCGCCCTGCTGGGCCGGCGCGGTTTCGTCGTCCACCTGGGCGTGAGCGTGCCGGCGCAGCTCAAGCGTCTGGCCCGCTGCACCAACCGCCCGCTGCTGCAACGCCCGGATCGCGAGCAGGTGCTGGAGGAAATGGCGCGCACCCGCACGCCGCTGTATGCCGAAGTCGCCGATCTCACCCTCGATACCGATCACCTGATGCCGCCCGAGGCCACCCTGCGCCTGTGCCACCTGCTGGCCACGCACTGGCGGCGGCAAGAGACCCCCGCATGAATCCGCTTTTCCGCACCGTCGCCGTCGGCGGCGACACTCCCTACACGATCACCATCGGTCTCGGCCTGCTGGCCGATGGCGCCGCCCTGGCCCGCCATGTGCGCGGCCGCCACGTGCTGCTGGTCAGCGATTCGACGGTGGCGCCGCTGTATGCGGCGGCAGTACGCGAAGCGCTGCACGCCGCGCGCCCGGAACTGGGCATCGGCACTTTCATCCTGCCGGCCGGCGAAGCCTCCAAGACGCTGGCGCATTTCGGCCACGCCATCGACGCGCTGGCCACCCTGGGCGCGACCCGCGATGCCTGCGTGTTCGCGCTGGGCGGCGGCGTGGTCGGCGATCTGGCCGGATTCGCCGCCGCCTGCTGGATGCGCGGCGTGGACTGCGTGCAGTTGCCGACCACTCTGCTGTCGATGGTGGATTCCTCGGTGGGCGGCAAGACCGCGGTGGACATTCCGCAGGGCAAGAACCTGGTCGGCGCATTCCATCCGCCGCGCGCGGTGTTCGCCGACACCGACGCGCTGCGCACGCTGCCGCCGCGCGAACTGCGCGCCGGCCTGGCCGAGGTGATCAAGTACGGCGCGATCCGCGACCCGCTGTTCTTCCAGTGGCTGGAGGCCGAACGCGACGCGCTGCTGGAAAGCGATCCGACCGTTCTGGCACAGGCGATCGCGCGCAGTTGCGAGCACAAGGCGGAAATCGTCGAACGGGATCCGCTGGAGCGCGGCGAGCGCGCGCTGCTCAACCTGGGCCACACTTTCGGCCACGCCATCGAGACCGAACAGGGGTACGGCAGCCCGGACAACGACAACCTCAACCACGGCGAAGCGGTGGCGGTGGGCATGGTGCTGGCGGCGCGGCTGTCGGCGATGCTGGGCCTTTCAGGCGATGCCGATACCGAACGGTTGATTGCGTTGCTGCATGCGTACGGCCTGCCGATCGCCATTCCGGCCGGACTGGCGCCGGAAGCTTTGCTGGCGCGGATGCGGTTGGACAAGAAGAACCAGGCCGGCCGCCTGCGGCTGGTGCTGTGGCGTGGCATCGGCCGCGCCGAGGTGGTGCCGGATGTGGACGAGGCGCAGGTGTTGCGGGTCCTCGGGGGAGGCTGAACTTCCCCGCCCTTGTGAGGGCGACGTCAGTCGCGATGGAGATCGCGGGAAAGCCCCATCGCGACTGACGTCGCTCCCACAAGTTGCGTTCGGCGTGTACACGGATTCGGCCCCCTCCCCCGCCTGCGGGGGAGGGCTGGGGTGGGGGCGAACGTCCCGGTGTTCCCGCGCTGCTGGAAGCGGCCCCCATCCCGACCTTCCCCCGCAGGCGGGGGAAGGGGCAAAAGCCTGGCGCTGCGGGTGCCCGTCGGTCGCGCCGAGGTGCTGCCGGATGTGGATGAGGCGCAAATGTTGAGGGTGCTCGGGGGAGGTTGAATTCCTCCTCCCTTGTGGGAGCGACGTAAGTCGCGATGAAGATCACGGGAAAGCCCCATCGCGGCTGAAGTCGCTCCTACAGGTTGCGTAGCGCGCACGTACACGAATTCCACCCCCTTCCCCGCCTGCGGGGGAGGGCTGGGGTGGGGGCGAACGTCCCGGTGTTCCCACGCCGCTGGAAGCGGCCCCCATCCCGACCTTCCCCCGCAGGCGGGGGAAGGGGCAAAAGCTGGGTGCTGCCGGTACCTGCGCATCCGACGGCTACACGCTGCCTTCGCGTTCAATCACCAGGATTCGCGCCACGCCGAGCGGTTCGGCCCGGTGCTCGGTGCCGGTTTGCGCATGGAACATGTCGCCGGCTTCCAGTACCGCCGAGTGTTCGACACCGTGCTCGCGCCAATGCATGCGCACGCGGCCGTCCATCACCGCGAACACCTCCTGGCCGTCGTTGACGTGCCAGCGGTATGGCTGGTCGGTCCAGTGCAGGCGAACGCTGGTGCCGTCCAGATGGGCGACGTCGAGTGCGCCCCAGGCACGATCGGCGGTGTAGTCGCGGCTGCGGATGAGGTTCATGGAGTGCTTCGTGGAGGCAAAGGTTTCTCTCCTGGTAGGAGCGACGTAAGTCGCGACCGGCTTTCCCGCGATACCTGTCGCGACTCACGTCGCTCCTACAGGGAGGTGGCTTGGCTTACGCGATGGCTTCGCGGGCGCGCTGGTTGGATTGCGGCACGTTGTCGATCGGCAGCGGTGCCTGCGCGTCGAGCGCGGCGATCCATTCGGCGGTGGAAGCCACGGCGGCGAAGTTGCTGTGGAAGACCACGCTGAAGACGCGGTGGATTTCCTCGGCGCTGGCCGAACCGGCCGCGTTGGCGTAGGGCAGCGCGCCGGTGGCGTCGTGCAGGAATTCCATCCGCAGGCCGCGATGCGCGCCTTCGTAGATTGTCGAGGCGTTGCAGTTGTGGGTCATGTAGCCGACCACGGCGAGCGTGTCGATGCCGCGCGTGGCCAGCCAGTCGGCCAGATCGTTGCCGGTGAACGCGCTGGCGAGCGATTTCTCGATGTAGTGATCGCGCGGCCGGCCGGCCACGTCCGGATGCAGTTCCCAGGTCGCGGTGCCGGGCGCGAACACCGGCGCGCCGGCCGGGGCGCTGTGCTGGACCACGATCACCGGGATACCGCGCGCCTGGGCGGCATCCATCGCCCGCAACAGGTTGGGCAGGGATTCGCCGACCGGCGGGTGCTCGATGGGCAGGCCGCCGGTGAAGTACTCGTTCTGGACGTCGATGACGATGAGGGCGCGGCGGGGGGAGGTCATGGCGGTCGGTTCCGGTGGGGGTGTGGCGGCATTCTGGGCAGCGGGCCGGAACGCCACGAGTGGCCCGAAGCGCGTCTTTCGATAGAATCGGGCCATGCCCCTGCACCGCATCGCCGTGGTCGCCTTCGACCGCATCAGCCCCTTCCACCTGTCGGTGCCCTGCCTGGTGTTCGAGTCGCGGCCGGCGCCGGGCCTGCCCGACTTCGACCTGCGGGTCTGCGCGGTGGAGCCGGGTCCGCTGCGCACCGACGCCGGCTTCGCCCTGCAACCGGAGTACGGGCTGGAAGGGCTGGAAGGCGCCGATACCGTGGTCGTCCCATCCTGGCGGGACCAGGACGAACCGGCGCCGGAGGCGCTGTGCCAGGCCCTGCGCCGGGCCCATGCGGACGGCGCCCGGCTGGTGGGCCTGTGCCTGGGTACCTTCGTGCTGGCCGACGCCGGGCTGCTGGACGGGCGTCCGGCCACCACCCACTGGGCCGCGCTGGACACCTTCGCCCGCCGCTACCCGAAGGTGCGGCTGGAGCCGGACGTGCTGTACGTGGACGACGGCGAACTGCTGACCTCGGCCGGCACCGCCGCCGGCATCGATTGCTGCCTGCATCTGGTCCGTCGCCATCACGGCGCCGAGGTCGCCAACCGGATCGCCCGCCGGCTGGTGGTGGCGCCGCATCGCCAGGGCGGCCAGACCCAGTACATCGAGCAGCCGCTGCCCGCCGATCCGGGCGACGACCGCCTGCGCGCGGTGCTGGCCTGGGCGCTGGCGCACCTGGACCAGCGGCTGGGGGTGGACGAACTGGCCGACCGGGCGCTGATGAGCAGGCGCACCTTCACCCGCCGGTTCCGCCGGGCCACCGGTGCCAGCGTCGGCGACTGGCTGGCCCACCAGCGGCTGGCGCGGGCGCAGCGGCTGCTGGAAACCACCGACCGGCCGCTGGACCACATCGCCGCCGAGGCCGGTTTCGGCAGCGCCGTCTCCCTGCGCCAGCGGTTCGCCGCCGCCCTGGGCACCTCGCCCTCGGCTTACCGGCGCAGCTTCCGCGGCGGCTGAATGGCCGCCGCTTCGCTACAATCCGCCCCATGCGCGTCTTCCTCCAGCAACGCCCCGAGACGGGCGAAGCTCCCCGCTACGTCCAGCTGACCCTGCAACCGGACCTGTTCGGCGGCTGGGAGCTGCTGCGCGAAAGCGGGCAGATCGGCGGGCGCGCGCAACTCAAGCGCGAGCAGTACCTGCTGCAGTCCGAGGCCGACGCGGCCTTCGAGAAAGCGCGCGACACCCACCTCAAGCGTGGCTACCAGATCACCTTCACGCAGGGAGCGCCACAGCCGTGAGCCTCTCCGCGGCGGCCGCCGTCCGCGCCGCCTGAAGGTCCGCATGCGTCGCCCGCGCCACGCCTCTTTTTCCACCCGGCGGAACCACTGCCGGATTCCCCCACAAGGAACATGATGTCCAGCTCCCTGAAGAATGATCGCCTGCTGCGCGCGCTCAAGCGCGAACCCGTCGACTGCACGCCCGTCTGGCTGATGCGCCAGGCCGGCCGCTACCTGCCGGAGTACCGCGCCACCCGCGCCGCCGCCGGCAGCTTCCTGGGCATGGCGAAAAATCCGGAGATCGCCTGCGAGGTCACCCTGCAACCGCTGCGTCGTTTCAAGCTGGACGCGGCGATCCTGTTCTCCGACATCCTGACCGTGCCCGACGCGATGGGCCTGGGCCTGTACTTCGTCGAAGGCGAAGGCCCGAAGTTCGAACGCACCGTGCGCACCGCCGCCGATGCGGAAAAGCTGGCGGTGCCGGACATGGAGACCGAACTGCGCTACGTGATGGACGCGGTGCGCCTGATCCGCCGCGAACTGGACGGACAGGTGCCGCTGATCGGTTTCTCCGGCAGCCCGTGGACGCTGGCCTGCTACATGGTCGAAGGCGGCGGCAGCAAGGACTACGCGCGCATCAAGGCGATGGCGCTGAACGATCCGGCCACCCTGCACAGGCTGCTGTCGGTGAACACCGACGCGGTAATCGCCTACCTGTCGGCACAGCGCGCGGCCGGCGCGCAGGCGCTGCAGGTGTTCGACACCTGGGGCGGTGTGCTGTCGCCGGCGATGTACCGCGAGTTCTCGCTGCCCTACCTGACCCGCATCGCGCGTGAACTGGAACGCGGCGAAGGCGCGGATCGCACGCCGCTGATCCTGTTCGGCAAGGGCAACGCCGCGCACCTGGAAGCGCTGGCCGACAGCGGCGCCGAAGGCGTGGGCGTGGACTGGCTGATCGAACTGGCCGACGCGCGCCGCCGCACCGCCGGCAAGGTGGCGCTGCAGGGCAATCTGGATCCGGCCGTGCTGTACGGTTCGCCGGACGCGATCCGCGCGCAGGTGAAGGCGACCCTGGACAGCTACGCCGCGGGCGCGGACGGCAGCCGCGACGGCCACGTCTTCAACCTCGGCCACGGCATGTCGCCCGACATGAATCCCGAGCACGTTGCCGTGCTGGTGGATGCCGTGCACGAGTTCAGCGCCCGGTAGGCGCGACGTTTCCGGAGCCCGCAATGGACGGCCGCCCCCACGCGCTTTCCCTCGCCCTCGTCCTGATGACCACCGGCCTGGCCGCCTCCGCGGCGCTGGCCGACGAACGCGCACCGGTGACGATCGAAGTGCGCGGCGACGACTTCCCGATGCTGGTGCAGGACACCGGCCTGCCGCCGCCGCTGGACGACAACGGCCTGCCGCGCACGCCCGGCTGCGAGGCCGTGCGCGCGCGCCGCGTGGACGAACTGCCCTATCCCTGGCGCGAGGCGGTGGACCGCGTCCACCTGGATTGCCAGCCGATGGAAGCGCCCGAGGGCGAGACCGCGCTGATGGCGCTGACCGCGACCGCGTTCCTGAAACCCGGCCGGGTCTGGCTGGCCGGCCACACGGTGAGCGAGATCCGGCGGATGGATTCCGAACTCTGGGGCGACCACCAGTACGTGCTGGCCGAACCCTACGCGCAGGTCGCCGCCGATCTGCGCGCGCAACTGGAAGCCGATTGCGTGAAGCGCCACATGCGCCAGGAACGCGAAGGCGCGCCCGAATGCACGATGGAAGAAAGCGAAGGCGCGCTGTACCTGCGCGTGGACGAGATCAGCGGGCTGTGGATCCATGCGGATCCGGATGATGCCTCGCGGACGATCTACGCGGAGGGGTGGGCTGATTAGGCGGGGATTGGGGATTGGTGAAGGCACGGCTTTTGCCTCCCCCTTGATCAGCCATTCGGCTGTTGAAAGCGAAAAAGGGGGACTGAGGGGGATTTTCTTTTAGCGCAAGAAGCAAATCCCCCGTCACCCGCTTCGCGGGCGCCCGCCCCCTTTTTCAAAGGGGGCTGATCGGATGGTCTGTCTGGCCCCTGCAGAACCGGCGCAGATCAATAAAAGCAAAGAGCCAGCGCACGGTGCCCGCTTTACCTCCCCCTTTGAAAAAGGGGGATTGAGGGGGATTTGCTTTTGGCGCCTGCCCCCGATTGGCCAGTCATGCGCCGTCCACCTGCCCGTCGCAGGCGCGCAGGATTGCATCGGCCAGCATGTCGCCGGTGACCGGTTTTCGCAGGAAGTCGTCGAAGCCGGCCGCGCGCGCCTGCGGTTCGGCCTCGGCGTCGGCGCGGGCGGTGATGGCGATCAACGGCGCGTTGAAGCCGCCCAGGCGCAATTGCCGCGCCAGTGCAAGACCATCCAGTCCCGGCAGATCGAGATCCAGCAGGGCCACGTCGAACGATTGCCCGGCGGTTTCGCCCAGCGCCGCCAGTCCGTGCGCGGCATGCGCGACATGATGTCCACGCGCACGCAGCAGTCCGGCGATCACTTCGGCCACGGTGATGTCGTCTTCCACCAGCAGGATCCGCCGCGCCTGCGCCGACACCGCCGCCCGCGGGGTGCCGGCCGCCGCCGGCACGACGTGCGGAAGCGGCAGCTCCACGATGAAGCGGGTGCCCAGGCCCGGCCGGCTTTCGACCCGGATGCTGCCGCCCATCGCGACCGCCAGTTCCTGGCAGATCGCCAGGCCCAGGCCGCTGCCGCCGTAGCGCGAGGTGGTGCGCGCGCCATCGCCCTGCTCGAAGCGCTGGAACAGGCGCGCCTGCTGTTCGGCGTTGATGCCCGGCCCTGTGTCGCTGACTTCGAAGCGCACGCCCTGCGGGTGCAGCGGGAGCACGCGCAGGCCCACCCCGCCGCGCTCGGTGAACTTGATCGCGTTGCCCAGCAGGTTGAGCAGGATCTGCCGCATCCGCATCGGATCGACGATCACGTGCGAAGGCACGTCCTCGTCGCATTCATCGGAGAACGACAGCCCGCGCTTCTCGGCCATCGGCGCGGTCATGTCGATGACCTCGCGGATCAACGCGCGCAGATCGACTTCCTGCGCATCCATGTCCAGCTTGCCGGCCTCGATGCGGGCCAGGTCCAGTGCGTCGTTGACCAGCCGCAGCAGGTGCGAACCGGCGCGCTGGATGGCGTTGGTGTAATGGCGCTGGGTGTCGGTCAGTGGCGTCGCCAGCAGCAGTTCGCTCATGCCCAGCACGCCGGTCATCGGCGTGCGCACTTCATGGCCGAGGGTGGCGAGGAAACGGGTCTTGGCCAGTGAAGCCTGTTCGGCCACTTCGCGCTTGTGTTCGTTGAGCTGCCATTCGGTGCGACGACGCACCCGGCGCCGGTAGGCGGCGGCCAGCAGCGCCAGCAGCAAGGCGCCGGCCGCGGTCAACAGGCTGATGCCCCAGACGCTGCGGTACCAGGGTGGCAGCACTTCGAACGAAAGCTGCTTTTCCTCCGAAGCGTTGCCCGCCGCGTCGAACGCCTGCAGGCGCAGGCGATAGTGGCCGGGACGCAGGTTCGAGAACGAACGCTCGCCGCTGGCGCCCTGTTCGACCCAGCCCTGATCGAAGCCTTCCAGCCAGGAACGGTAACGATGCGCCAGCGGATCCTCGTAGCTGAGCAGGCGCAGGCTGACCTGCAGGTCATGGTCATCGGGCAGCAGTTCGAAGCCGCCATTCATCGGCAACTGCACGGTGCGGTCGCGCTGGTTCACCTGCAATCCGGCCAGCAGCAGGTGCGGGGTGAGCGGCGGCGGATCCGGCAACGCCGTGTCCAGCAGCATCACCGAACCATCGGCGGTGCTGCCGGCCAAAAGGCCGCCGCCCGCCATCAGCAGGCCGCGGTCGTTGAATTCCTGGCTCATCAGGCCATCGCGCACGCCGAAATTGCGCACCCGCACCGGCGCCTGATCATCGGGTGCCTCGATCCGGAACAGGCCGCGGCGGGTCGCCAGCCACACCCGCTTTTCCGGATCGATGGTCATGCCGGTCGATTCCAGCGCCGGCAATCCCTGTCGGGGCGCGATCTGCCGCACCTGTACCCATCGGCCTTCCTGCTGCCGCCAGTGCTCCAGGCCGGAGAGCCGATGCAGCCACAATTCGTCGGGCGCGACGAAGGCGAAGGACAGCACCCGCTCCACGCCCGCGCCGATGACGGTGACGAACCGGTGCTGGCCGGGATCCCAGCGCTCGATGCCGCGATTGCTCGCCGTCCACAACTGGCCGTCGGGGCCGGCGAGCATCGTTTCGATCTCGCTCGGCTCGCTGTCCTGTTCCGAGCGGGCCAGACTGTCGATGACCTGCCCGGTCGCGCCATCCCGATGCTGCAGCGACCCCATCTGGGTCGCCAGCCACAGCGTGCCGTCGCCGGTCTGCACCAGCCAGTCCACCGACGTGCCGTCGGGTACCTGATCCGGGCCTTCGGCATTCGACCATTCGCGCTTCTCGCCGCTACGCGGATCGATGCGGATGATGCCGTTGCGATGGCCGAGCCAGAGGCGTCCCTCGCGATCCTCCAGCACCGAGGTGAAGCGCAGTTCCTTCAACCGCTGCGCGTGCACGCCCAACGGCTCCACCTCGCCACTGGCCGTGTCCAGCCGCTCGACCCCGCCGATGCTGCTGACCAGCCACACGCCGGTACCGGTGGCCGAGGTGGCCAGGCCGCGATACAGCCCGCCTCCCAGGCCCTGCGTGGGCGTGAACGACGCGATCCGCCGCCAGTCCGAGCGCAGGTAGGCGACGCCGCGCGTCGGGACCGGCACCCAGAGGCCGCCATCGGGTTGCATCAGCAACGTCTGCAACACGCGGCCGACGCCCACGCCCTGGCTGTCCTGCGCGATCGGCGCGGGCGCGCGATCGCCGTCGGTATGCCAGAGCCCGCCCTGGCTGGCCAGCCAGTATTCGCCGTGCCCATCGGCGGCCATCGCCATCACCGCGTTGGGTCGTTCGAACATCGGCGACCATGGCGGCGTGCTCCAACCGCCCTGGCGACGCCAGCGATACATGCCGGACGATGTGCCCGCCCAGATCGAATCGCCGTCGACGGTGACCGAATAGATGATCAGCGACTCCCCGCCGGGCAGGGCTTCGCGCAGCATGCGCTTGCCGTCGTACCGGACCAGGCCGCTCATGGTGCCGATCCACAACTGGCCGGTCGGATCGAAGGCCAGCGACAGCACGTTGTCGGACGGCAGGCTGGAGGGATCGCCTTCCACCGCGTTGAAGCGCTGGACGCGACCGTCGGTGCCGATCCGATGCAGGCCGCCGCCGAAGGTGCCGAACCAGACCTCGCCACCATGGCTGGCGATGGCGAATGCATCGTCGCTGCCCATCTGCGGATACTGGGCCCTGCGGAAATGGCGGAATCCGCGGCGCTCGGGTCCCATCATGCTGAGGCCGCCGTTCTCGGTGGCGACCCAGACCCGGTCCAGGCCATCCACGTGCAGCGCCTGGACGACGTTGCCGGGCAGCGAGGCCGGATCATCCGGATCATGCCGCCACACCTTGAAGTTCACCCCGTCGTAGCGGGCCACGCCATCCCAGGTGGCCAGCCACAGGTAGCCGGCGCGGTCGCGGGCCATGGCGGGGATGGTGGTGGACGGCAATCCGTCGGCCACCGTCATCATCCGGAAACGCGGAATCTCCGGCACGCCCGCCTGCACCGTCGCGCAGGCCAGCCATGCCGCCAACATCCAGATCCGCCATCCCATGCCGTCGTGTCCTGTTCTGCCGTGGTTCCCCGGCCCGAATCGTCGCAACGGACCGTTGCAGGCGCAAGCGGGGTATCTTCAGCCGGGCCCGCCTAGAATCCCCGGTCATGACTCCAACGCGCCCATATCGCCGTGCCCGGACCAGCGCCCTGCTCGCGCTGCTCGCCTGCGCATGCCCTGCCTGGGCGGCGGGTCCGGTGGCGTACGCGCTGGATCCGGTCCACACGCGGGTCATGCTCGCGGTGGAGCATGCCGGCTTCTCCAAGGCCATCGGCACGATCTCCGGCAGCACGGGCACGCTGATGTTCGATCCCGAGGACTGGAGCACCGCGCGGCTCGATGTCACGGTACCGCTGGCACGCACGGATTTCGGCGACGAGAAGTGGAACCGGGCGGTGCTGGCCGGCAACCTGCTGGATGCCGAGCGCTTCCCCGAAGCGCGTTTCGTTTCCAACCGGATTGAACCGGCCGGACCGGACCACGCCTCGGTCTGCGGCACCCTGTCCCTGCATGGCACCGATCGCGAGCTGTGCCTGGACGTCAGACTCAATGCGCTCAAGCGCCATCCGCTGCCGCCGTTCCGCCGCACGGCCGGTTTTTCCGCCACCACCACGCTGCAACGCTCGGATTTCGGCATCACCGCATGGAAGTCGGTGATTGGCGATTCCGTCGAGCTCCGCATCGAGGCCGAAGCCATACGGACGGGCAAGGTCGACGATAGCGAAGAAGCGGCCGCCGACGCGGCCACCATCCCAGCCACCCCTCGGGAGCCCACCCTCAATGACCCTGAAGAACACCCCTGAACGCTGGGGCGTCGTCAGCCAGACGCTGCACTGGCTGATCGTCGTCCTGCTGCTGGTCATCGCCTACATCGGCCTGACCATGGGCGAGCTGCCCAACGGACCGCGCAAGATCAACATCTATGCGCTGCACAAGTCGATCGGCCTGACCATCCTGGCGCTGGTGACGCTGCGCCTTGTCTGGCGCGTGTACGCCGGCGCGCCACTGGCGATCCCCGGCACGCCCGGCTGGCAGCAGCGCATCGCCTCGCTCACGCACGTGGCGCTGTACGGGCTGATGTTCGCCATGCCGTTGTCGGGCTGGGTGCTGAACTCCTCGGCGGGCTATCCGCTGCAATGGTTCAAGCTGATCAACCTGCCGGCCATCACCGCCCGCAATCCGGAGCTGCACGAGCTGGCCGAAACCCTGCACGAATCGATGTTCTGGGTGCTGGTCGTCGTGGTGCTGCTGCATGCGGGCGCCGCGTTCTACCACCACCTGTTCCAGAACGACGACACCCTGCGGCGGATGCTGCCGGGCCGCCGCCGGCAGGCCACTGCTTCCCCCACCGCGTCCACCACCGAGGATATCGCGCCATGATCCGTTCCCTCCGCCCCCGCCTGCTTGCCGCCAGCCTGCTGCTGGCCGCCACCGCGCCCGCGTTCGCCGCCGACTATGTGCAGGCGCCGGGCTCCACGCTGGTGTTCGCCAGCAACTACCAGGGCGAAACCTTCACCGGCAAGTTCGGCGGCTTCAACACCACCCTGAGTTTCGATCCGGCCAACCTGGCCACCTCGAAGCTGGACGTGACCATCCAGCTCGCCGGCACTAATACCGGCAACGACGATCGCGACAGCACGCTGCAGACCGGCGATTTCTTCAACGTTGCCAAGTTCGCCCAGGCCCGCTACACCGCGACCAAATTCCGCGCGCTGGGCGGCAACCAGTACGCCGCCGACGGCAGCCTGAGCCTGCGCGGCGTCAGCAAGCCGGTCACCCTGACCTTCACCTGGACCCCGGGCGCGCAGCCGGTGCTGACCGGCAAGGCCACGGTCAAGCGCCTGGACTTCGGCGTCGGCGGCGGCGAATGGGCCGATACCAAGACCATTCCGAACGATGTCGCCATCAGCACCAAGGTGGTGCTGAAGCCGGCGAAGTAAGCGCAACGCTTCGGAGTAAAAAAAGCCCGCGCCATGGCGCGGGCTTTTTTCTTTTGAACAGGAAAAACCCGCCGGCGCGATACCGCCAACGCCGGCGGGCGGCGCCCGGTCAGCCTTCGACCACCATCCGCGTGCGCATTTCCAGGTGCAGCGCGTGGCAGAAGTGGGTGCAGTAGCACCAGTACACGCCTGGCTTGTCGGCCACGAAGGTCACCGATTTGGTTTCCTGCGGATTGACGATGAAGTTGATGTTGTACTTCGGGATGCCGAAGCCGTGGGTCAGGTCCTCCACCTTGTCCAGGTTGGTCAGGGTGATGGTGACGATGTCGCCCTTCTTCACCGAGAACTCGCGCAGCGAATAGGCAGGCGCCTGCGAGGTCAGGCGGACATGCACCTTGTTGCCGTTGCGCTCGATGCCGGCGGTCTGCGCGCTGACCGCGTTGGGGAACTCGTCGAGGCTGTAGATCTGTCGGGTCTTGATGGCGTCGGCGGCCACGATGATGGCGTCGTGCGGTTCCGGATAGGCGGTGTGATCGTGCACCAGCACCATCTTGTCGCCGGAGATGTCGATCAGCTGCTCGGTTTCCACGTGCAGCGGGCCGACCGGCAGGAAGCGATCCTTGGAGAACTTGTTGCCGGAGTTGAAGAACTTGCCGTCCGCATTCTTGGTTTCGCCCATCGAGGTGAAGCCATGGCCCGGCTGGTAATGCACGTCGATGCTGTCGAGGACGACCTTGGCGTTCTTGTCGCCCTTGAACTGCTTGATGGCGGCATCGACGTTCCACTTGACGATCTTGCTGTCCAGGAACAGCGTGGTGTAGGCGTTGCCGCGGCCATCGAAGCCGGTATGCAGCGGTCCCAGGCCCAGGTTGGGCTCGGCAACGACGGCGTCGCGCGCGTTCTTGATCTCGCCGGCGAACCACTTCTCCACCAATGACAGGTCGATCACCGAGCAGGTCGGCGACAGCTTGCCGGAGCAGACGAAGTACTTGCCGTCCGGGCTGGCGTTGACGCCGTGCGGATTCTTCGGCACCGGCACGTAGCAGGTCAGCGCGGTGGCGGGATCGGCATTGGCGGCCCTGCGGCCATCGACCACCGGCACCTTGGAGTCGCCGATCGTGATGAACTTGCCGGCCTTGATCGCCGCCTCGATGCGGGCGACATCGAAGAACACGCAGGCGTCGTGCTCGGCCGACATCATGTCCTCGTAGTGGATGCCGCCTTCCACGTTGTACTGGTTGGACGCGGCGTACTTGCCGTCATAGCTGGTCGCCACCAGGTCCATGTTGCCGTCGACACGGCACTGCCAGCGCACGTCCATGGTCTCCGCGTCCAGACAGGAGAACAGGCAGCCGTAGGCTTCCGGCTTGTCCATGTCGCGGCCGTCGTTGGGCAACGGGATGTGGAACTCGGCGCCGGCGAACACGCGGGTGGTGTGATTGATGCTGCTGTCCACCGGATCGCGCTTGTCGGTGAAGATGCCATGGTGGCCCTGCACGTTCGGCAGTTCGGTGATGCGATCGACTTCGAAGGTGTCGCCACGGATGCGCGCGACCCGGCCATGCAGCTTGTCGTTGACCCAGAAGCGCTTGCCGTCGTAAGTGCCGTCGGTGTACGAGCCGTGCACGTGGTGGGTGTCGCCGGTCCAGTACTTCAGCTGGCCATCCGGACGGGTACCCATGATCGCCTTGGATTCGTTGGTGATGCCCCAGCCCACCATCGGATCGATGTTGAACACCGGGATGCGCTTGATGGTGCGGCCCGACGGACAGCCGAGGATGCGCACTTCGCCAGAGTGTCCGCCCGAGGACAGGATGTAGTAGTCATCAAGCTTGCCGGGCGGCACTTCGAAATGGCCCGCGCTGCCGCCGGCCGCCTTCGCCGCGGTACTGGTCGCCGCTGCGCCCTTGCCGTCGGATGCCGCGCCGCAACCGGTCAGGCTGAGTGTCAATCCCGTTCCCGCCAGCGCGGCGGCTCCCCCGAGAATCTTTCGGCGTGATGGATCCCGGATCTCCATCCCGCTCTCGTTGTTCTTCATCGCTGCTTTCCTCTGATGGACAGTTTCGTCTGGATGTAACGTTGGGTTGCGGCGCCACGATACGCGCGGGGATACGGCGTTCTCCTTGACTCAAATCAAGGCGGTCGGAAGTTCGGCCCACTACCTTTTGCGTCGACCGCGCCCGGTGCGCGGATGCGGACCGGTTCCGCGCAACGACCCTCTCCATTTCTCCGAGCTCCCTCCATGAACAATCGAAACCCTGGCCTGCTTGCGCTCGCGGCCGTCGTCCTCGTGCTGGCCGCCTGCTCCGGGCAATCGTCCGAACCCACGGACGTCGCGGAACCCGCGCCCGCCGTGTCGGAGCCGGAGATCGCGCCCGCGGCGGAAGCCGCGCCGGCACAGGCGCCTGCCGCCGACACCGCGGTGGCTGCGGCCGACGGCGCGCCCGCCGCCGATGCGGCCGGCCATCCGGGCGAGGAGACCTACAAGAAGACCTGCGCGATGTGCCACAGCACCACCGCGCTGGGCGCGCCGATGGTTGGCGACAAGGCCGACTGGGGCGCACGCGCGGCGCAGGGCACCGAGACCCTGCACAAGCACGCGCTGGAGGGTTTCAACGGCGCCAAGGGCGTGATGCCGGCGCGCGGTGGCAATCCCAGCCTGGACGACGACGCGGTCAAGGCCGCCGTGGACTACATGGTGAGCAAGTCCAAGTAACCGCCAGCACGGGTTCCGCCATGCCTTCGATCATCCAGTCCTCCCCGGGCGGGGAGTTCGCTACGCGCGCATCGCATCCGGGCATCGCGCGGCGAACGCGACGGGCAAGCGCGATGGGGTGGCCGTGCCTGGCCTTCCTGCTGCTTTGCCTGGTCGCGGGCTGGGCCCGGGCCGGTTCCTACGAGGCGCAGTTGCCGGAAGCGCTGTTCACCGACCCGGACATGTGCCGCCATGTCGCCTGCGACAGCGTGCTGCCGCAGGCCACCCGGTTCGGCCTGCGCGAGGGCAATCCCGCGTTCGTGCGCGGCATGCGCGAGGAAGGCGGCAAGCTGCGTACGGTCGGCTATGTTTCCCTGTCCAGCGACGTGGCCCCCGACATCGTCGGCTACTCCGGCAAGCCGATGATCACGCTGGCCGGCATGGACGCGGACGGCAAGATCACCGGTGTGCGCATCCTCAAGCACAGCGAGCCGATCCTGCTCGCCGGCATCCCCGAGAAGGAACTGAACCGCTACGTCGAGCAGTACGTCGGCCAGCCCGCCGGTTCCCGGTTCGAGCTGGGCAAGGCCGAGGAAGGCGAAGTCTCGATGGACGTCATCAGCGGCGCGACCGTGACGGTGATGGCCGAGAACCAGTTGGTTAGCCGCGGCAGTTATGCCGTCGCCCGCCAGGTCGGACTGATCAAGGCGGTGGCGCGACCGCAGGCGCGACTGGTCGAGGACGCCGTGCCGCCGCGCGACTGGAACGCGCTGGTCAAGGAAGGCAGCGTGCAGCGTCTGACCGTGGGCCAGGCCGATGTCGGCGCGCCCGCCAACGAACAGCCCTTCATCGATCTGTGGTTCGGCTACCTCAACGCGCCCGCCATCGGCCGCAGCGTCCTTGGCGACGCGGGTTACCGCCAACTGATGGAAGAACTGAAACCAGGCGAGCACGCCATCTTCGTGGTCGGCAACGGCACCAGTTCGTTCAAGGGATCGGCGTTCGTGCGCGGCGGCATCTACGACCGCATCCAGGTCTCGCAGGACATCGACGTCCACCATTTCCGCGACACCGACTACCGCAACCTGTACCGGATCCACGCGAACGGCGCGCCGTCGCATGCGGAATCCGGCATCTTCATCCTGCGTGGCAGCGAGTTCTCCGCGGCCTATCCGTGGAAGCTCTCGTTCCTGGCCCATCGCAATACCGACGAGGGCAATCGCGACTACGCCAATTTCGATGCCGTCTATTGGCTTCCCGCCGCATACCTGCAAGGCGGACGCCCCGCCGTCGCCCGCCAGACCCCGGCCTGGGTCCGCATCTGGAAGGCCAAGGCCAGGCCGATCGCCGGCATGTCCGCGCTGCTGGTGTTCGTGTTCGTGTTCTATGCCACCCACCGGCGCTGGGCCGCCCGCTCCACCCGCGTGGACAAGCGCTGGATCCTGTGGCCGCACATCGCGGTGTGGCTGATCGCGGTGGGCTTCCTCGGCTTCAGCCAGTTGGCGCAGCCGTCGATCGTGCAGGGACTGACCCTGCTGCATGCGCTGCGCGACGGCTGGCGCTGGGACCTGTTCCTCAGCGATCCGCTGATCTTCATCTTCTGGATCTTCATCGCCATCACCATCGTGCTGTGGGGACGCGGGGTGTTCTGCGGCTGGCTGTGCCCATACGGATCGCTGAGCGAGCTGCTGTACAAGTTCGCCGGAAAAATCGGGCTGGCGCGCTGGCAGTTCCAACTGCCCGGCAAATGGCACCATCGCCTGCGCTGGCTGAAGTACGTGATCCTCGCGGTGCTGGTCGCGGCTTCGTTCCACTCGATGGCGCTGGCCGAGCTGCTGGCCGAGGTGGAGCCGTTCAAGAGCACGTTCTTCGTCTCGATCTGGACGCGCGCCTGGCCGTTCATCGCGTTCTGGGCGGTACTGCTGGCGGCCTCGATGTTCATGGAGCGGCCGTTCTGCAAATACCTGTGCCCGCTCGGCGCCGGCTTGGCCCTGCCCTCGCGCTGGCGCCTGTTCGGCCTTCGCCGCAAGGCCGAATGCACCACTTGCAAGGCCTGCGCGGTCGGCTGCGGTTCGCAGGCCATCGATCCGCAGGGCCGGATCGATCCCAGCGAGTGCATGCAGTGCCTGGACTGCATGGTGCTGTACCACGACGACCATTCCTGCCCGCCGCTGGCCAAGGAACGCAAGCGCCGCGAACGCGCCGGCATGCCACTGACGCCGGTCGGACGCGACGGCCATTTCATTCCATTGGAACTGGTGGAATGAAACGACTGGTCGCCCTGCTCCTGCTGCTGGCCTGCGCCGCCCCTGCGGCGGCGGCGGTGTGGCGGGTCCAGCCGGGCCAACGCATCGGCGAAATCATCGAGCGCGCCGCGCCCGGCGATACCGTCGAAATCCCACGCGGCCACTATGCCGAACGCCTGCGCATCGAAAAGCCGCTGACCCTGCGCGGCATCGACCGGCCGACCATCAGCGGCGGCGGCGAAGGCGACGTCATCCGCGTGGTCGCACCCGACGTGCGCATCGAAGGCCTGATCGTGCGTGACAGCGGCGACGATCTGGGCGGGCAGAACGCCGGCATCTATATCCAGCCGGGCGCGCACCGCGCCGTGGTTCGCCATTGCGATCTGGCCCATGTACTGTTCGGCCTGTGGATCGAGAAGGCCGATGACGTCCGCATCGAGGACAACCTGATCACCGGCATGCGCGAGAAGCTGTCCTCCCAGCGCGGCAACGCCATCCAGCTCTACAACACCCGCGGCGCACGCATCGCGCGCAACCACATCAGCTTCGCCCGCGACGGCATTTACGTGGATGTGTCCCACCACGCCGAATTCATCGGCAACGTCATCCACCACGTGCGGTATGGCAGCCACTACATGAACTCCTACCACAATCTGTGGCAGGACAACGAAAGCCACCACAACCAGGGCGGGCTGGCGCTGATGGAGGTCCGCAACCTGGTCGTGCGCGGCAACCGCACCTGGGCCAACGGCGACCACGGCATCATGCTGCGGACCCTGCAGGATTCCTGCATCGAGGACAACGTCTCGGCGGGCAACGGGCGCGGTTTCTTCATCTACGACGCCGAGTACAACGTCCTGCGCGGCAACCTGGTGATCGGCAACCGGGTGGGCATCCACCTGTGGGCCGGTTCGTTCAACAACCAGGTGGACGGCAACGACTTTGTCAACAACCAGGAACAGATCAGATACGTGGCCTCGCGCGACGTCGAATGGGGCAAACAGCGCGGCAACTACTGGAGCAATTACCTGGGCTGGGACGGTGACGGCGACGGTTTCGGCGACACACCGATGGAGGCCAGCGACGCGGTCGACTGGCTGGTGGCGCGCTATCCGTTCACCAAGCTGCTCGACAGCAGCCCCGCGATCAGCACATTGCGGCTGATCTCGCGGCAATTCCCCGTATTGCGGGTCGCCACGGTGACCGATACGCGCCCGGCGATGGTGCCACGACACAAGGACTGGAGGGCGTGGCTCGAAGCCACGCGGAATGATGCAGTACGCGATTGAAGTGGAACAGGTCGACAAGCGATTCGGCGCATTGCAGGCCGTTGACGGGGTGAGCCTGTCGATCCCGTCCGGGACGACGTTCGGGCTGGTCGGCCACAACGGTGCCGGCAAGAGCACGCTGTTCAAGATGATGCTGGGGATCGAGCCGGTCAGCGCCGGCCAGATCCGCATCCACGGCACGCCCGTGCGCGGCACCGCGTTTCGCTGGCTGCGGCAGCGCATCGGTTATCTGCCCGAGAACGTCGCGCTGTACGACAACCTGAGCGGCCTGGATACGCTGCGTTTCTTCGCCCGCCTCAAGGCCGCCGACGCCAGGCAATGTCCCGGCCTGCTCGAACAGGTAGGGCTGGCCCATGCGATGAAGCGTCCGGTGCGCGAGTACTCCAAGGGCATGCGCCAGCGGCTCGGCTTCGCCCAGGCCCTGCTCGGCCAACCGGAACTGCTGTTCCTCGACGAGCCGACCAATGGCCTGGATCCGCAGGCCATCCACGATTTTTACGACACCCTGGCCTCGCTCAAGCGCGCGGGCGCGACCATCGTGCTCAGTTCCCACCTGCTGGCGGAAATCCAGCCGCACCTGGACAGCCTGGTGATCCTCGCCAATGGCCGGGCCGTCGCGCAGGGCAGCGTGGACAGCCTGACCGCGGCGTCCGACCTGCCCAGCCGTGCCCGCCTGCATGCGCGCGACGCCGACGCCGCACGCCGCATCGGGCAACGGCTGGGCGATGCCGGCTTCCCGGTCATCGCCACGACGGACAACGTGCTGACAATCAGCGTCGCGCGCGCGCATCGCACCGGACTGCTGCCGCTGCTGGCCGAGTCCGGCCCGGGCCTGGTCGATGTGGAGATCCATCCCCCCACCCTGGAAGACCTGTACCTGCGCCAGCGCCACGCCGGAGGCCACGCATGATCGGTGGGCTGCAATGGCGCGCCCTGCGCACGGTGGCCGGCAAGGAACTGCGCGACCGGCTGCGCAACCGCTGGATCCTCGCGGTCGCGGTGGTGCTGGCGGCCTTCGCCTTGCTGATCGCCTACTTCGGCGGCGCCCAGTCCGGCACGGTCGGCTTCCGCAGCATCGGTGTGACCGTGGCCAGCCTCACCAGCCTGGCGATCTACCTGGTGCCGTTGATCGCGCTGCTGCTCGGCTTCGACGCCATCGTGGGCGAGCGCGAACGCGGCACCTTGGACCTGATGCTGTCGATGCCGCTGACCCGCGCCGAACTCCTGCTCGGCAAGTACCTCGGGCTGGGCGCGGCACTGGTGCTGGCGACCCTGATCGGCTTCGGTACGGCGCTGGTGCCGCTGGCCACGCAACTCGACGCCGCCGGCATCCGCCTGTACGCGCTCTTCGTCGCCAGCGTGATCGCGCTGGGCCTGTCGTTCCTGAGCCTGGCGATGCTGGTGTCGGTGCTGGTGCGCGATCGCGCGCGCGCCACCGGCGCGGCCATCCTGCTGTGGTTCGGCTTCGTGCTGGTGTTCGACCTGGCCCTGCTCGGCGCGCTGGTCGCCACCGCCGGCCGGCATTCCTCGGCCTGGGCGCCGTATGCCCTGCTGCTCAATCCCGCGGACGTGTTCCGCGTGTTCAACGCCATGTCCACTGAAACCCTGCGCAATGCATTCGGCCTGGGCACGCTGCTGCCCGATGCCTGGGGCGATCCGCGCGTGCTCGGTTCGGTGATGGTGGCCTGGATCCTCGCCCCGCTCGGGGTGGCCCTTTGGAGATTCCGATGAAAGCCTTACGTGTTTCGCTGGTGGCCCTGCTGGTCGCCGGTTGCGCCCCGCCGCTGGCCAGCGTCGATCCGGTCGACCCGGACGCCGGCCAGCAGTGCGAACTCGACGGCATGGTGCTGCGCGACTATCCCGGTCCGAAGGGCCAGATTCGCTACGCCGACGGCAAGGTGGAGTACTACTGCGACACCCTCGAACTGCTGTCGATCACCCTGCAGCCCGAACAGGTGCGCAAGGTCGCCGGCGTCTACGTCCAGGACATGGGCAAGACCAACTGGGAGGTGCCGAAGGGCCACTGGATCGACGCCACCACCGCGTTCTACGTGCAGGGTTCCTCGCGCACCGGCAGCATGGGACCAACCTTCGCCAGCTTCACCAGCCGCGAGGACGCGGACAAATTCGCCGCCGCCCATGGCGGCAAGGTCCTGGCCTTCGCCGACATCAGCGCGGACATGGTCCAGTTGGACGGCGGGGCCAGCCACGATCTGCACGGATGAGGCACTGACATGGATCCCTTCTTCACCGGCATCGAACCCGTCGTCGCCACCCGCATGGCCGGCCTGTCCCGGCAGATGTTCGAGCTGCGCGAACGGCACAAGGAACTGCTGGAACAACTGGACTGCGGGGACGCCGACGCCGTGCTCGCGGCGATCCGCGCGGGCCGCCTGCCCGAACACCCCGGCTACGAAGCGTGGCTGGCGCTGGAGCTCATGCGCGAGCGCCAGCAGGCCGCGCGCGAGCTGCTCGACTGGCATTGCCGGCACCTGCGCGACGATGCGGAATGGCCGGCGATCGACGACGGCATTCCGGACGCCCTGCCGACCGCCTTCCAGGTCCATCCACTCGAACGACACCTGGACGGACTCGGCCTGCGCGGCGAAGACGGGCTGGACGTGCTGGCGCGCGTACTGACGCCGCGCGAGTGGTCGTTCGAGTGGCGGCGCGGCGAGCGGTGGTGGCGGTTCGATACCGCGCCGGTCCCGCACCCCGGTCTTGCCATCGGCACGCCGCACCTGCATCTGCCCGACGGCGCGGTCATCGCGCCGGATCTGGACGTCCAGGCCGACGTTCGCGAGCACGTGTTCGACATCGTTCTCCAGGCCATCGCCGATGGACGCCTGCCGTCCTCCAGCGAATGATCGAGTACCGGATCATCGGCCGGCCGGCATGACCACCGCGCCACGCCTGCGCGTCTGGCCGGGCGTGTTCGCTTGCGCCATGGTCGCGCTGCTGCTCACCGCCGCGATGCTTTGGTGGCGTCCGCCGGTGGAAGCACGCGGGGAATATCTGGCCTTCGGCACCCGGGTCTCGGTGCAACTGCGCGCGCCGAACCGGGAGGCCGCCGAGCGCGCCCTGACCGCAATCGGTCCGCTGCTGATCCACGACCACCGCGCCTGGCATCCGTGGGAGCCCAGCGACGTCACCCGCCTCAATGCCGCGCTGGCGGAAGGCCGTCCGCACCGGGTCGAACGCGACATCGCCGGCCTCATCCAGGCCGCCACGATAGGCGACGCGCGCAGCGACGGGCTGTTCAATCCCGCCGCCGGCCGGCTCATCGCGGCCTGGGGATTCCACACCAGCCAGTACCCGGTGCGCACCGCCGCGCCAACGGAACGGCAGGTGGCCGCGCTGCGTGCGGCGATGCCGCGCATGCGCGACGTGCACGTCGACGCGCAGGGAAGGGTCACTTCCCGCCGCCGCGAGGTGCAGTTGGATTTCAACGGCCTGGCGGAAGGCTATGCGGCCGCTCAAATGCGGCAGCTGTTGCGCGCGGAAAAGGTCGACGACGCACTGATCTACGTCGGCGGTTTCGTCCTGGCGATGGGCCGCGATGGCCGCCGTCCCTGGATCGCCGGCGTGCGCGGGCCCGACGGTGTGCTCGGGGCGATCGATCTGCGCGACGGCGAAGCCCTGTCCTCATCGGGCGACTACCAGCGCCGCCGCGCCGGCAGCGGCCAGAATGGCGGCCATATCGTCGACACGCGCAGCGGCCGGCCCGAGCGGGCCAGCGCCGCCGCCAGCGTGATCGCCATCGATCCGGTGCTGGCGGACATGGCCGCGACCGCGCTGATGGTGGCCGGCCCGACCGGCTTCGACGCGGTGGTCCGGGGCATGCACCTGAACTGCGCACTGCTGGTCACCCACGAAGGCGAGCTGCTGATCACCCCCGCCCTGCGCGACCGCCTGCGCCTGCGCGACGGCACCGCCGCCGGCGCCCTTCGCCTGCGCCCGGGCGCCGATGCAGGCGGCTGCGACGCGACCGGCGGACGGCCGCCGATTCCGATCGAACTGCCGCTCGCGTCCGCCCTGCGCCCTTAACCGGCGAGGAAGCGCGCCAGCCCTGCCACGTCGAACGGCCAATCCAGTTCGGCCCCGTCCGCGCGGCGCAGGACCGGCACCCGCACGCCGTAGCGCGCTTCCAGATCGTCGTCGCCGTCGATGAACGCGCTCTCGAAGTCCGGCACACGCGCTTCGGCCAGCACGGCCAGGGCCAGGTCGCACAGATGGCAGTCGTCGCGCTGGTAGAGGGTCAGGGCTGGGGGCAAGGGTGCGATCTCCGGGTCCGATCTGTTGCGTCGCGGGAGCGGCTTTCACCGGCGACGGCATAGAATACGCGCCATGGCAGTCAGCACCTTCGACCTCTTCAAGATCGGCATCGGGCCGAGTTCCTCCCACACCGTAGGCCCCATGCGGGCGGCGGCGCGGTTCGTCGCGCGCTGGCTGGAGGAACCCGGCCGCCTGCGCGACGTCGCGCGGATCCGCGCCGAGGTGTTCGGCTCGCTGGCGCTGACCGGGCGCGGCCACGGCACCGACAAGGCCGTGCTGATGGGCCTGGAAGGCCATTATCCGAACGAAATCGACCCGGACATCATCCCGCCGGCACTGGAACGCATCCGCGGCAGCAAGACCCTGCAACTGGGCGGCACCCACGCGATCGCCTTCGACGAGAAGCGCGACCTGCTGATGAACAAGCGGCAGAAGCTGCCCTACCACACCAACGGCATGCGCTTCACCGCCTATGACGCCAGCGACGAAGTCATCGCGACCCGCGATTACTACTCGGTCGGCGGCGGCTTCGTGGTCAACCAGGACGACGCGGCGGTGGATCGCATCGTCGCCGACGAGACCCCGCTGCCGTATCCGTTCAAGAGCGGCGACGAACTGCTGGCGCAGTGCCAGCGCAGCGGGCTGAGCATCGCCCAGCTGATGTTCGAGAACGAGAAGTGCTGGCGCGGTGAGGACGAGATCCGCGAAGGACTGCGGGCGATCTGGAGCGCGATGCAGGCCTGCGTGACCCGCGGCATCCGCGAGGAAGGCACCCTGCCCGGCGGCCTGCACGTCTCGCGCCGCGCCCCCACCCTGCACCGCGAACTGGCCAGCAAGCCGGAAGCCAACATGCGCGATCCGCTGACCACGCTGGACTGGGTCAACCTGTACGCGCTGGCGGTCAACGAGGAAAATGCCGCCGGCGGACGCGTGGTCACCGCGCCCACCAACGGCGCGGCCGGCATCATCCCATCGGTCATGCACTACTTCGACCGGTTCTGCCCCGGTTCCAGCGAACAGCGGATCTTCGACTTCCTGCTCACCGCCGCCGCCATCGGCATCCTCTACAAGGAAAACGCCAGCATCTCCGGCGCCGAGGTCGGCTGCCAGGGCGAAGTCGGCGTGGCCTGCTCGATGGCCGCCGGCGGCCTGGTCGCCGCGCTAGGCGGTTCGCCCAGCCAGATTGAGAACGCCGCCGAAATCGGCATGGAACACAACCTGGGCCTGACCTGCGATCCGATCGGCGGACTGGTGCAGATTCCCTGCATCGAACGCAACGCGATGGGCGCGGTGAAGGCGATCAACGCCAGCCGCATGGCGATGCGCGGCGACGGCAAGCACAAGGTGTCACTGGACAAGGTCATCAAGACCATGCGCGACACCGGCCGCGACATGCAGGACAAGTACAAGGAAACCAGCCGCGGCGGCCTGGCCGTCAACGTCATCGAGTGCTGACGGAACCCGGCGACCCGTAGAGCGGAGCTCGCTCCGCTGCCCTTCTCTCCCAACCTTCCGCAAGCCGAGCAAGCTCGGCTCTACACGTAGAGCGGAGCTCGCTCCGCTGCCTTCTCTCCCAACCTCCCCGCAAGCCGAGCAAGCTCGGCTCTACACGTAGAGCGGAGCTTGCTCCGCTGCCTTCTCTCCCAACCTCCCCGCAAGCCGAGCAAGCTCGGCTCTACACGTAGAGCGGAGCTCGCTCCGCTGCCCTTTCTCCGCAACCTCCCCGCCAGCCGAGCAAGCTCGGCTCTACGGGTTGGCGGTGATCGCCAATACGTCATCCAGCAATGCGGCCGCGGTCACTTCCGCACCCGCGCCGGGGCCCTGCACCACCAGCGGCTGGTCCGGATAGCGATCGCTGAAGATCGCGACCCGGTTGTCGGTGCCGCCACCGCCGCACAGCGGATGATCCGCGGCCAGCGTGCGCAGTCCGACGCTGGCGCCCTCGGCGTCGAAACGCCCCAGGAAACGCAGCTTTTCGCCGTTGCGGTAGGCCTCGCGGAAATGCGCGCCCAGCGGCGCGTCGAACTGGCCAAGCGCCTCGTCCAGCTCGGCGATCGTCAGCGTTGCCAATGCCGCCGGCACCAGCGACTCGACCTTCACGTCTTCCGACTGCAACGGCAGGCCGGCCGCCCGCGCCAGGATCAGCAGCTTGCGGCGCACGTCCTCGCCGGACAGATCGATGCGCGGATCCGGTTCGGTGTAGCCGGCCTCGCGCGCTTGCCGCACGAAGCCGGAGAACGGCCGCATGCCATCGTAATGATTGAACAGCCACGCCAGCGAACCGGACAGCACGCCTTCCACCCGATGGATGCGATCGCCGCCGGCGACCAGCGCGCGCAGGCTGCGCAGCAGCGGCAGGCCCGCGCCGACCGTGGCGCTGTCGCCGTAGTGCGCGCCCGAATCCCGGCGCGCGCGCTGGATGGCCTGCGCGCGTACCAGCGCGCCGCCGTTGCCCAGCTTGTTGGCAGTGACCACGTGGATGCCGCGCGCCAGCCATTCGGCGTGCCAATCGGCCACCGCGTCGCTGGCGGTGGCATCGACGATGATGTCGCCGTCGCGCAGCGATTCGGCTTCCGCCCACGGCGGCAGTTCCGCATCGCGCGCCGGCGCGGCGCGGGCGGCGTCCAGCGCAACGGCGGGCGCGGCGGCGCAGGCCTGCACGCTGCGCGAATTGGCCAGCCAGGCGAACTCGGGCAGGCCCTCGACGCGCTCGCGCAGGCGGCCGTAGCGATCCACGAATGCGCTGCCAACCACGCCGGTGCCCAGCAGCGCCAGGCGCGGCGAAGGCCGGCGGCGCGCCGCCGGAAGCTGGACGACCGCGCTCATGCGTCGGCGAGTTTTCGATCGGCCTCCGCGGCGGCGCGCTGCGCGCGCGCCAGGCCGGCGGACAGATCGGCCAGCAGATCCTCGGTGGCCTCGATGCCGACCGACAGGCGCAGCAGGCCATCGGAAATGCCCGCCTTGGCACGCGCTTCGGCGGTCATCGCCGCATGCGTCATCGAAGCCGGGTGCGCGACCAGGCTCTCCACCCCTCCCAGCGATTCGGCCAGGGTGAAGTAGCGCAGGCCTTCCACGAACGCGCGCACGGCCGCTTCGCCGCCATGCAGTTCCACGCTCAGCATCGCGCCAAACCCCTTCTGCTGGCGCGCCGCCAGCGCGTGGCCCGGATGCGAGGCCAGGCCGGGGAAGTACACCTTCGATACCGCCGGATGCCCGTCCAGCAGGCTGGCGATGGCGTCGGCGTTCTCCTGGTGCACGCGCAGGCGCGCATCCAGCGTGCGCAGGCCGCGCAGGGTCAGGAAGCTGTCGAACGGCGAACCGGTCAGGCCCAGCGCGTTGGCCCACCACACCAGTTGCTGGTGCACTTCCGGATCGCGCGCGACGACCGCGCCGCCGACCACGTCGCTGTGGCCATTGATGTACTTGGTGGTCGAATGCACCACCAGATCCGCGCCGAACTCAATCGGCTTCTGCAACGCCGGCGACAGGAAGGTGTTGTCGACCACGGTCAATGCGCCGGCCTTGTGTGCGGCGTCGATGACGAAGCGCAGGTCGGTGATCCGCAGCAGCGGGTTGGAGGGCGTCTCGATCAGCACCAGCCGCGGCGACTGCGCCAGCGCATCGGCCAGCGAGCGCGGGTCGGTCAGGTCGGCGGTGATCAGCTCGAAATGGCCCTTCTTCGCCAGCGCGTTGAACAGGCGCCAGCTGCCGCCGTACGCGTCATGCGGCACCACCAGGCGATCACCCGGCTGCAGCAACGCGTTGAGGACAAGGTTGATCGCGCCCATGCCGGTGGAGGTGATCACGCCGCCAACGCCGCCTTCCAGTTCGGCCAGCGCCTCGCCCAGCAGATCCCGGGTCGGGTTGCCGCTGCGGGTGTAGTCGTACTCGCGCTTGTTGCCGAAGCCGTCGAAGCTGAAGTTCGACGACAGCACGATGGGCGGCGTCACCGCGCCGTAGGCGGTATCGCGGTCGATGCCGGCGCGAACGGCGGCGGTGGCGGGACGACAGTGGTTGTCGCCGGCGGCGTCGAACTGGCTCATGCGTTTTCTCCGTTGCCGCGCAGGGCAGTGCTGAGGATCGCGTCGATGCGATCGGTTTCTTTCAGGAAGGCGTCGTGGCCATAGGGCGAGCGCAGCACGCGCAGGTTGCCCCGCGTGCCCAGCCCCTCGACCAGGGCCACGGAATCGGACAGCGGCACCAGCCGGTCACCTTCGACCGCGACCACCGTGGTCGGCACGCGCACGGCGGCCGGATCGATGCGGTGCAGGTCGATGGACTCGGACAGGCGCAGGTAGGCGGTGACCGGGGTGCGCGCCACGTACTGCGCGCCGGCGGCGTCCAGGTAGTCCTCGGCGGCGCAACGCACGCGGCCATGCACGATCTCGGCGGCGGCGTCGAAGCGCTCCTCGAATTCTTCCGGCGTGCGGTAGCTGAGCATGGCGAACTGGCGCGCCAGCGAAAGCCCTTCCGCGTCGGCGCACTGCAACTGGCCCAGGCTGACCGCGCGACGCTGCAGCGCGCGCCAGGCGGCGGCATACGGATGGGCGCGGTGCGCGCCGCTGACCGCCACCAGCCTTGCCAGCCGGGCCGGATGGCGCACCGCCAGTTGCAGGCCGACCAGCGCGCCATAGGAATAGCCGACGAAGGCATGCAGCTGGCGGATGCCCAGCGCGTCCAGCAGCTTCACGATCGCGTCGGCCTGGTCGGCGGTGTCGATGGGCGCGTCGAGCTTGCCGTCGGCGCCGATGAAATCGATCGCCAGCAGGCAGCGGTGCGCCGGATCCAGCGCGCGGCCGGTGCCGACCAGATCGTTCAACCAGCCCTTTTCCGCGAACGTGGCGCTGGCGGCCAGGTGCCGGTGCGCGGAGATGCCGCCGGCGACGAACACCACCGGCGCGTCCACCGCGCCCGACAGTTCATAGCGCAGCCGGATCAGGTGCCGGCCCGCGTGGCGCATGTCCAGTTCCAGCGCGATTTCGCCACGGCGGGCGGTGATACCGTCCTGGGCAAGGAGAACGGCATCGGCCGTACAGGACGCGGGCACGGAAGACAGGGAAGACGCGGCGGCGGTGGCGAAGCTCATGGCGGTGTCCGGTGAAGAGGGGACTTGCGGCCATCGAGCTTTCGCGGAGCTCGCGTTCGCCGTGCAGAGGCACGGTACGAACCATCTTTCGGGCAGACGCGAAGGTCCCCGCAGGATTTGGCACCGACCACGACGCTTGCGCATCGCTGGTTGCCCCGGCTTCTTCGGGCCTGTCCCTCTGCCGGTCTCGATGGTGACCGGCACTTTGCCAGCGGTTTTTCCCGATGTCAATCGCTTTATGCGGATGGAGCGATAGATCTTCCAGGACGCCCCCCCTCCCGGCTCCGTGACCCATGCCGCATAATCCCGCCATGACCCGGAAATACCTGTTTGCGGGCGCCCTGGCCCTGCTGGCCGGTTGCGCCACCCAGAGCCACCACACCTCCCGCCCTCCCGCCCCGACGCCGACCACCGCCGCCGACGTCATCGTCCCCGAAGCCTGGGTCTCCGCCCCGGTCCCGGAAGACGAACTGGACTCGCTGGCCGCCTGGCCGACCGAAGACGGACGGGTCTGGCTGATCGCCACCGCCAAATCCAGCCACCGCCTGGCGGTGTACGACGGCGACACCGGCGAACGCCTGCGCACGGTCGGCGGCCCGGGCCAGGCACCGGGAGAGTTCAACCGGCCCAACGGCATCGCCGTGTTCGGCGACCTGCTGTTCGTCGCCGAACGCGACAACCACCGGGTGCAGGTGATGCGCCTGCCGGAATTCACCCCGGTGGCGCAGATCGGCCAGGACGCGCTGAAGGTGCCCTACGGCCTCTGGCTGGACGAAACCGGGCCCGGCCAGCTGGATCTGTTCGTCACCGACAGCTTCATGGCCGACTTCCGCACCGGCAAGCTGCCGCCGCTCAGCGAGCTCGACCAGCGCATCAAGCATTTCCGCGTCGAGGAAGACGGGGACGGAAGCGTGCGGTGGCACTTGCTGGGAAGCTTCGGCGCGACGGACGAGGCCGGCGCGTTGCGCATGGTCGAATCCATCGCCGGGGATCCCCTGCACGACCGGCTGCTGATCGCGGACGAGGACCGCCGGATCGGTTCGACCCTGCGCGACTACACCCTGTCCGGGCACTACCGTGGACTCAGCCTTCCCGCGTTCGATGCGGACGCCGAAGGCATCGCGCTGTGGCCTTGCGCGGTCGATCGCGGCTACTGGATCGCGGTGGACCAGCTCACCCCCACCCTGTTCCGCGTGTTCGATCGCACCAGCCTGGCACCGCGCGGTATCTTCCGCGGTGAACAGGTCAGCAATACTGATGGTGAGACCCTGTACGCGGCATCGACCCGGCGCTTCCCGGCCGGTGCGCTGTTCGCCCTGCACAATGATCAATCACTGGCCGCGTTCGACCTGCGTGACGTCGCGCGCGCCCTGAAACTTGGAAACGACTGCCTGCCGTGAACCCCGCCCTGCGCACGTCCCTGCTCTGCCTCGCCGCCGCCACGCTGCTCGCTGGCGCCGTCCCCGGCGAGGCAGCGCGGCTGTACCGCTGGAAGGACAAGCACGGCTATACCCAGTACGGCGACAAACCGCCGGAGGCCGGCGAACTGGTGGATGCCAGCGTGGACGTGCTGCGCTTCCACAACGCCCCCAGCGCGCAAGTGCGGCTGCGGCTGGAACGCAGCGGCCTGCGCTACCAGGCGTGGGCGGACAACCTGCTGCACGGGCCGGTCGAGGTGCGCCTGGGTTTCAAGCGCAACAGCAACGTCGCCGCCCAGCCGGCGCTGCCGGCGACCGCGGTGGTGCCGGCGCGCAGCAGCGTCCTGGTCGCCAGCATTTCGATGCGCGATCCCCTGCGTGGCGGCGATTTCGAACTGGCGCTGGACTCCCTGCCGGGTGATCCCGCCGCGCACGGCCAGGATTACGAATACCGCCTGCCCTTCGAATACGGGCGGGTGCGGGTGGACCAGGGCCCGGGCGGCGGATTCAGCCACAACGATGCGCAGAACCTGTACGCCATCGACTTCGCGGTCCCGGTGGGCACGCCGATCCTCGCCGCGCGCGAGGGCATGGTGATGCAGGTGGAGTCCGACTTCGACAAGGCCGGCCTGAACCGCGAACGATTCGGCGGCCGCGCCAATTTCATCCGCATCGTCCACGGCGACGGCAGCATGGCCGTCTACGCGCATCTCAAGCCGGAAGGCGTGCAGGTGCGCGAGGGCCAGTACGTGCGCAAGGGGCAGCGCATCGGGCTGTCCGGCAACACCGGGTTCAGCACCGCCCCGCACCTGCATTTCGTGGTCCAGGTGAACCGCGGCATGGCGCTGGAATCCATTCCGTTCAGGATGTTCGGCCCGCTGGGCCAACTCCAGTTCCCCAGCCAGCACGCCGGATCCGGTCCCATCGACCCGCCCGCCGGCGCCGCCCCGGCGGACCGGGCCAACCCGCTATAATTCGCGACTTTCCCCGTCTCCCAGCGCCCGCGCGGGCGCCCTTGCCATGTCCGAAGTCGCCACCGAAGCCGCGCGCCGCCGCACCTTCGCCATCATCTCCCATCCTGACGCCGGCAAGACCACGCTGACCGAAAAGCTGCTGCTGTTCGGCGGCGCGATCCAGATGGCCGGTTCGGTCAAGGGCCGCAAGGCCGCCCGCCACGCCACCTCCGACTGGATGGCGCTGGAAAAGGAGCGTGGCATCTCGGTCACCTCCTCGGTCATGCAGTTCCCGTACGAAGGCAAGATCGTCAATTTGCTGGACACGCCCGGCCACGCCGACTTCGGCGAAGACACCTACCGCGTGCTGACCGCGGTGGACTCGGCGCTGATGGTCATCGACGTGGCCAAGGGCGTGGAAGAGCGGACCATCAAGCTGATGGAAGTGTGCCGCCTGCGCGACACCCCCATCATGACCTTCATCAACAAGCTCGACCGCGAAGGCCGTGAGCCGATCGAACTGCTGGACGAAGTCGAGCGCGTGCTCGGCATCCAGTGCGCGCCGGTGACCTGGCCAATCGGCATGGGCAGCCGCCTGAAGGGCGTGGTCCACCTGCTGACCGGCGAGGTCCACCTGTACGAGCAGGGCCGCAACTTCACCCGCCAGGATTCGACCATCTTCGCCTCGCTGGACGATCCGCAGCTGGAAGCGCGCATCGGCGCCGAGATGCTGGCCAACCTGCGCGACGAACTGGAACTGGTGCAGGGCGCCTCGCATCCCTTCGATCTGCAGGCCTATCGCGAAGGCCGGCAGACGCCGGTGTTCTTCGGTTCGGCGGTGAACAACTTCGGCGTGCAGCCACTGCTGGACTTCTTCGTCGAGCACGCGCCCTCGCCGCAGGCCCGCGCCACCACCGGCCGCAACGTGCAGCCGACCGAGAACAAGCTGACCGGCTTCGTCTTCAAGATCCAGGCCAACATGGATCCGCAGCACCGCGACCGCGTCGCCTTCATGCGCGTGTGCTCGGGTCGTTTCGAAGCCGGCATGAAGGCCTTCCACGTGCGCAGCGGCAAGGACATCAAGCTGGCCAACGCACTGACCTTCATGGCCAGCGATCGCGAGATCGCGGCCGAGGCCTGGCCGGGCGACGTCATCGGCATCCACAACCACGGCACCATCTCGATCGGCGACACCTTCACCGAGGGCGAATCGCTGGGCTTCACCGGCATCCCCAACTTCGCGCCGGAACTGTTCCGCCGCGCGCGCCTGCGGGATCCGCTCAAGCTCAAGCAGTTGCAGAAGGGCCTGGCCCAGCTCAGCGAGGAAGGCGCGACCCAGTTCTTCCGCCCGCTGATGAGCAACGACCTCATCCTCGGCGCGGTCGGCATGCTGCAATTCGACGTGGTCGCCTACCGCCTGAAGGACGAGTACGGCGTGGACGCAAGCTTCGAGAACGTCAGCGTCGCCACCGCCCGCTGGATCCGCTGCGACGACGCGAAGAAGCTGGAAGAGTTCCGCGACAAGAACGCGATGAACCTGGCCGTCGACGCCGCCGGGCAACTGGTCTACCTCGCGCCGACGCGGGTCAACCTGCAACTGGCGCAGGAACGCGCGCCGGCCGTGCAGTTCCTGGCCACCCGCGAACACGCGCACGCCGCCGCGGTGGATTGATCGCCGCGCGCCGCCCGTGTTTTCCGGCTCCATGCTGAAGACACGGGCGGCGTATGGATGCAGCGCTTGCTGCATTGCGGTAACGTCCGCGCATGACCGCCGAACACTCCCATCCGCGCGCCGCGCACATCCGTGACGAGATCGCCAGCGCCCTGACCCATGGCCTGGGCGCGATGGCCGCCCTGGCCGGTGGCGCGGTGCTGATCACCCTGGCCGCCATTTACGGCGACGGTTGGCAACTCGGCGCGTCGATCGTGTTCGGCGTGACCCTGCTGCTGCTGTACACGGCTTCCACGCTTTACCACGCCATCCAGCACCCGGTCGCCAAGGGTCGCCTGAAGGTGTTCGATCACTGCGCGATCTACCTGTTGATCGCCGGCACCTACACGCCGTTCACCCTTATCGGCCTGCGCGGTCCCTGGGGCTGGAGCCTGTTCGCGGCGATCTGGACGCTGGCGGTGGGCGGGGTGATCTTCAAGCTGTTCTACACCGGCCGCTTCAAGCTGCTGTCCACGCTGATCTACATCGCCATGGGCTGGCTGGTGATGGTGGCCATCAAGCCGATGCTGAGCTCGCTCGATGCATGGACCCTGGGCTGGCTGCTGGCAGGCGGCCTCTTCTACACCCTGGGCACCTATTTCTACCATCGCGAGTCGATCCGCTATTCGCACGCGATCTGGCACCTGTTCGTGATCGCCGGCAGCGTCTGCCACTACATCGCGGTCACCGAACAGGTCCTGCGGCCGCGCCTGGCCGGCGGCTGAGCGCGCCGCACGCCGGCTGAACACGCGAAACCCGGCTTGACCCGGCTTTCGCATGGCCTGAACAACCGCGCTGGCTAAGTGGACGCATGAATCGCGTCCCTGCCCGCAAGGCGCCATTCCGCTGGCCCCGGCCCTCACGCCGCACGGGCATGGTCCTCGCGGTGCTGGTGGCGCTCGTGGCCGTGCTGATCGCGTTGTTCGACTGGAACTGGTTCAAGGGTCCGCTCGAACGGCAGGTCCAGGCCCGTACCGGCCGCGAATTCCGCATTGGCGGCAACCTGGACGTGGACCTTGGGCGCGTCACCACCGTGCGCGGCGACGCGCTGCGTTTCGGCAACGCGGCATGGTCGCGGGAACCGACCATGGCGGCGGCGCGGCGGGCGGAACTGGACATCGAAATCTGGCCGCTGCTGCGGGGACAGGTCCGCATCCCCGAGATCCGCCTGATCGAACCCACCCTGCGCCTGGAAACCGGACCGGGTGACAAGGGCAACTGGGACTTCGGGGCTTCCGGCGAGACGGATCTGCGCTTCCATCGCCTTTGGGTCCGCGACGGCCGCCTGCGCTATCTCGACGCGCCGGAAAAAACCGACATCGATATCCGGTTGAACAGCGTGGCGTCGCCCGGCAAGGAAAATGCGCCATCGGTGGCCATCGATGGAGGCGGCCATTGGAGCGGCGAGCCCTTCCGGCTGCAGGGACAGGCCGCCTCGCCGCTGGCGCTGCGCGATGCCAGCCAACCCTATCGCATCGACCTGCGCGCGCAGGCCGGCGCCACCCGCGCCCACGCCCGTGGCAGCCTGCTGGATCCGCTGCGACTGCGCGGCTTCGATCTGAAGCTGCAATTGGCCGGCCGCGACATGCAGGATCTGTATCCGCTGCTCGGCATCGCCATCCCACCCACGCCTCCATACCGATTGGACGGACGCTTCACCCGCGACGGCAATACCTGGCGCTACGACGGCTTCACCGGCCAGGTCGGCGACAGCGATCTTGGTGGTTCGGCCAGCGTGATGGTCGGCCGCGCGCGTCCATTGCTGAAAGCGGATCTGGTCTCGCGACGCCTAGACTTCGACGATCTGGCCGGCTTCGTGGGCGCGGCGCCGCAGACCGGTGGCACGGAAACCAGCAACGCCGAACAAAAGGCCGAAGCGGCCGAGCAGCGCGCCGATGCGCGCGTGCTTCCTGACACGCCCTACCAGTTGGCCAAGCTGCGCGCGATGGATGCGGACGTGCGCTGGAAGGCACATCGCATCAACGCGCCGAAACTGCCTCTGGACGACATGGACGCGCACCTGCGCCTGGACGACGGCCTGCTGCACCTGGATCCGCTCAACTTCGGCGTCGCCGAAGGCGACATCCGCTCGAACATCCGCATGGATGCGCGCACCGACACCATCCGTACCCGCGCCGACATCTCGCTGCGCCGGCTGAACCTGGCACGATTGTTCCCGGATACCGAAATCACCCGCACGGCCATCGGCCGCATCGGCGGCGATGTCGCCATCACCGGCACCGGCAACTCGGTCGCGCGCATCCTCGGCAGCGCCGACGGCGACATCACGATTGGCATGGGCCAGGGCCGGATCAGCAACCTGCTGATGGAACTCGCCGGACTTGACGTCGCCGAGTCGCTCAAGTTCCTGCTGACCAGGGACAAGACCGTTCCGGTGCGCTGCGCGTTCGGCGACTTCGCCGTGCAGGACGGCGTGATGCACGCGCGCACGCTGGCCTTCGATACCACCGACACGCTGATCGTCGGCAAGGGCGATATCAGCCTGAAGGAGGAAACCCTGGATTTGGAACTGCGGCCGCGACCGAAGGACCGCAGCATCCTGGCCCTGCGTTCTCCGCTGGTGGTGCAGGGCACCTTCCGGGATCCCTCGTTCCGTCCGGACTTCAAGCGCCTGGGCCTGCGTGGTGCGACCGCGCTGGCCCTGGGCAGCATCGCGCCGCCAGCCGCGCTGCTGGCCACCCTGGAACTGGGTCCGGGCAAGGACTCCGGCTGCGGCGGCCAGTACGCGCGTTGAGCGTCAGCTGGCGATGTAGCGCTGCAGCTGGTCCAGTTCCAATTGCTGGTCCTCGATCACCGCCTTGACCAGATCGCCGATCGAGATCACGCCGGCCACGCGATCGCCTTCCAGCACCGGCAGGTGGCGGATGCGGTGTTCGGTGACGATCTGCATGCAGCGATCGACCGTGTCGTCCGGGCCGACGGTGATCACCCGCCCGGTCATGATGTCGCGCACCGGCGTATTGGCCGAGGAACGCCCCTGCAGCACCACCTTGCGTGCGTAGTCACGCTCGGAAACGATGCCGCACAGTCTGGCTCCCTGCATGGCCAACACCGCGCCCACGCTCTTCTGCGCCATCAGCTTGATGGCATCGAGTACCGAGTCATCCGGAGAAACCGCGAAAACCTCAGGGCTCTTGGCCCCCAACAGCTGGCGTACCGTGCGCATGACTGCCTCCATCGGATGGTCGAGAGGGCTGGCCCAAGGATACTCCTGCGGCGCCGGGTTGCCATACATCGACCAGGTACAGCGGGCGCTGCTTGGACTCCTCGTAAAGCCGGCCCAGGTACTCGCCGATGATGCCCAGCGCGACCAGTTGCACGCCGCCCAGGAACAGGATGACCGCCATCATCGTCGGCCAGCCGGCCACCGGGTCGCCCCACAGCATCGCCTTGACCACCACCCACAGCGCGGCCAGGAACGCCAGCAGCGCGGTCAGTACACCCAGGTAGGTCGCCGCCCGCAGGGGCGCGGTGGAGAAGCTGGTGATGCCCTCCAGGGCGAAGTTCCACAGCTTCCAGAAACCGAAATTCGTGTCGCCCGCCAGCCGCGGCTCGCGCCGGTAGGCGATGGCGGTCTGGCGGTAGCCCACCCAGCCGAACAGCCCCTTCATGAAGCGGTGGCGCTCACGCAACCCGCGCAACGCCTCCACCGCGCGCGGCGACAGCAGGCGGAAATCGCCGGTGTCGGCCGGAATGGGCGTCTTGGAGAGCCGGCCGATGACGCGGTAGAACAGGTGCGCGGTCGAACGCTTGAGCCAGCCCTCGCCTTCGCGTTCGCTGCGGGTGCCATGCACGTTGTCGTAGCCCTGCCGCCAAAGTTCGACGAAGCGGGGAATCAGTTCCGGCGGGTCCTGCCCATCCGCGTCCAGGATGATCGCCGCACCCGCGTGGACCTGATCCAGCCCGGCGGTCAGCGCCGCCTCCTTGCCGAAGTTGCGCGATAGCCGCAGCAGCGACACCCGCGGATCCTGCGCCGCCAGCCGCTGCATGACCGCCCAGGTCGCATCGGTGCTGCCGTCGTCCACGTACACCACGCGCGCGCGCAGGCTGCCTTCCATGCCCTCCAGCGTGGACGCCAGCCGCGGGTGCAGCAACGGCAGCGCATCGGCTTCGTTGCGCGCCGCGACCACCACCGTCAGCAGATCATCGCTCATGGCTCGCTCAGTCCAGTTGCTCGAGATACCCGGTGCCACCGATCTGGCGGACCTGGCGCTGGATCCAGTTGGCCCGGCGCTGCACGTAAGGCCCGGGATTGCGCGCGTTGTAGCGGCGCGGCGCTGGCAGCACCGCCGCCAGCCGCGCGCTCTCGGCGGGCGACAGGCGCGATGCGTCCTTGCCCCAGTAGCGGCGGGCAGCCGCCTGGGCGCCGTAGACGCCGTCGCCGAACTCGGCGATGTTTACGTGCATTTCCAGGATCCGCGACTTCGGCCAGAAGGTCTCGATCAGCAAGGTGTACCAGACCTCGAATCCCTTGCGTACCCAGCGCGAAGGCCGGCTGCTGCCCTGCCACAGGAACAGGTTCTTGGCGACCTGCTGGCTGAGGGTGCTGGCGCCGCGCAGCCGCCGCCCCTTGGCATTGCTCGCGCGCGCCTTCTCGATGGCCTTGAAATCGAAACCGTTGTGCCCGGCGAAGTTCTGATCCTCTGCCGCCACCACGGACAACGGCAGGCTCGGCGCAATCCTGTCCAGATCCCGCCAGGCATGCTGGATGCGGAAACCCCAGTCGCCCTCGGACCAGGCTTCGATCTGGCGCGCGACCATGAAGGCCGACAGCGGCGGGTCGACGAAGCGCAGGACCACGACCTGCAGGACGCTCGCCGCCGCGAACAGGAACGGCAGCGCCAACAGCCATCGGCCCCAGCGGCGTCGGCGGCGGATCGGTTTCCCGCCCCCTTCCTGGCCCGCCGTCTTGAGGAAGGCCGGATTCGCCCCCATCGTCACACCATCCTTTGCCATCGCAATGCCGCATTATGCCGATGCGGCCGGTTTTCCCGCATCCCGGAGTCCTCGTGAACCCCAGCCCCGACAACGACACCCAGATCCGTTTCCTGCTGCCCAAAGCCGGCGTGCGCGGCGTGACCGTGCACCTGGATCAGTCGTGGCGCGAACTGCTTTCGCACCAGGCCTATCCGCCCGCCGCCGCGGCATTGCTGGGCGAAGCCAGCGCGGCGGCGGTGCTGTTCACCGGACACACCAAGGTGGATGGCCGCCTCTCCATCCAACTGCGCAGCCGCGCGTCGTTGCGCACCCTGTTCGCCGAATGCACGGCGGCGGGCACGCTGCGTGGCATCGCCCAACTCGAGGACGGCCATGACGCCCCGCGCGACCTGCGCGACCTCGGCGAGGACGCCCTGCTGGCCATCACCATCGAGAACCCGGGCCTGGACCCGCGCGAGCCGCAGCGCTACCAGAGCCTGGTGTCGCTGGACGCCGAATCGCTGGCCGGGGCCTTCGAGGACTACTTCCGCCAGTCGGAGCAGTTGCCGACCCGCCTGCTGCTGGCCAGCGACGGCGAACGCGCCGCCGGCCTGATGCTGCAGAAGCTGCCCGGCGACGAGGGCGACGCCGACGGCTGGCACCGGGTCGGCGCGCTGTTCGACACCCTGTCCGAGGACGAACTGCTGGCCACTGCTCCTCATCTGCTGGTCCATCGCCTGTTCCATGAGGAAGCTCCCGAACGGATGGCCGAACGGCCACTGCGCTTTGGCTGCTCCTGTTCCCGTGAACGGGTCGCGGCCATGCTGCAGTCGCTGGGGGAAGAAGAAGCCCACGCCGCGCTGGTGGACGGGACGGCGGAGGTCCGGTGCGAGTTCTGCGGCCAAAAATACCAATTTAATACCAACCAGATCGCGGAACTTTTTGTCCAACCGCCGGTCGGAATCGAGGCCCCGGTCAGGCTCCAGTAGCGTTATTTTGGAAGCAGGCGGGTCTTGGGGACTTGTTAAAGAAACATAAACGGCATAGCATCAGTTCCCCTTCGGGAGGGGAACTCCGTGTCAACGATCGGGGTCTGAAGCGAGCCATGAAACTGTGTCATCTGCGACTACCGTTAGCCGTTCTGCTCGCCCTTGGCGTGGCGACGGGCGCGGCTGCGCAGACCAAGCAGAAGAAGTCCGAGCGCGCCGCGCCGACCGCACTCCCCATCCTGAACAACGCCAACGGCAAGGTCGAAGCCGTGCTGCTGCTCGAGCCCACCGGCGAAGCCTCCGCGGGCGCGCGCTGGCGCTTCGGCAGCAACACGCTGAGCGCGGCCTTCGGCCTGGAAGCCGGCGATTCGCTGGGCCTGGTGTGCAACCGGCAGAGCGGCATCGTCGGCAACATCGGCAGCTTGGCCAGCCACTGCATGCTGGCGGCACTGGACAGCGATGAAGCCAACGGCCAGCGCATCAGCGCCGGTGCGACCCTCAGCCGTCCCGGCGGCCGTCTCGGCCTGTCGGCCGGCACCGGTCGCGACACCCTTCCCGTCTGGCTATCCGGTGGCAAGGTTTCCGGCGGACGCGTCGAACAGAACGATCTGGCGGTGTTCGGCGAGAAGAACATCGGCCGCGAAGGCTTCGTCTCCATCGGCGGCGCGGTCGCCCGCGCCCGCCTGGTGCCGGCGTCGGACCTGCCGGCGATCGCCGATCACTGGAACAGCAAGACCTTCACGGTTGGCGGCGGCTACGGTCCCTTCAGTGCCAACATCATCGGCCGCGTCATCGATGTGCCGGGCCAGCCGGGCAAGTGGGAAGGCCTGGGCCTGGGCTTCACCTGGCGAACCCCGTGGAGCGGCCAGTTGACCGTGGGCGCGGAAAACGTCATCAGCCGCGGCAAGAATCCGTTCTCGCTGAGCAACGACAAGGCCGACGAAGGCACGGTGCCCTACGTGCGCTACGAGCAGGATCTCTGATTCACCGGGCTCCCGGAACGGTTCCTCGCAACAAAACCCGGATACAGGAAAGGCCGCGATTTCCGCGGCCTTTCTGCTTTCCGGATACCGATGCGGCTTACTCGAAGCGGAGCTCCGCATTGCCGGAGAAGGTCTCCAGGCTGATGTCGCCATCGCCGCTGCCGTAGCGGGTCTGGAAACTGGCGCCCGGCCCGGCGCCACGCTCGACCTTCACCCCCGGCGCACGCAGATCGCCACTGAAGGTTTCACCCCGGACCGAGGCCGAAAGGCTCTTCGGCACGATCAACAACACGTTGCCGCTGACGGTCTCCATGTGGAACTCCGCCTTGGGCGCCACACCGGTACTGACCCGGAGATCGCCACTGACCGTATTGGCCTTGAATTCGCGCAGGCGCTCGTCCTTGACGGTGACATTGACGTTGCCGGAGACACTCTCGACGGTGACCTCGCCATTCAGGCGTCCATTGAGGGTCAGGCTGCCACTGACGGTCTGGGCATCGACTTCCGCGCTGTTGAGGGTCAGGCGGACATCGCCGCTGACCGAACTGATGTCCGCGCTCCGCGGCGCGCCGATCGCCACCACCTGGCCGCTGACCGCTTCGATCGACAGCGAACCCGCCGCCACGCCCTCGACATCGACGTCGGCCGACACCGAATCGATCTCGAGGTCCGCGCGCAGCGGCACCATGAGCTGCAGATCGGTCGGTTCGCTGCGACGCTCCCCCCAGCCACCGCCATTCGGGTACTCGACGGAGACATTCAGGTGTTCGCCACCGCCATCGATCTCCAGCTTTTCGACCCCGGCCCCCAGGGTACCGGTGATCTTGACCTCGGGCCGGTCCCAGGTGCGGACCTGGATCCGTCCCTTGAGATTGCTGACGTCCACGCGCCCGCGCGGATCCAGCGGACGACTCTCGTTGATCGGCGTACCGGCCAGTGCCGGACATGCCATGACCAGCGACAGCAGCAGCACGGAAGTTCTGAACATGTACATGGGAGGCTCCTTGGTCAACTCATCATTGCGCGCTGGGTCAACGCCAGGCGCTTGGCATAGGTGCGGCGCAACTGCTCGAGCAGGAAGCGCGTGTTGGGTGCGCGGTCCAGCGCGGCAAGGATTTCCTCGGCGCTGCGATCGAGCTCCTGCAGGGCGCCCCCCAGTTCCGGGTGAGCCTCTGCTCCCTGGATCTGCGCCAGCGCTCCCTGGTAATCACGGGTCAGCTGTGCCGCTTCCTGCCTGATCAGGGGCTCCTGGGGCGATGTCAGATGCGTGGCCTGCCACAGGAAGCCCACGGTCAACAGGACGGAAGCCGCCATCGCCCAGGGCACCAGCCGGCGCGCGCGCAAAGGCAGGCTGGCAACTCGTTCCCGGCCTGCCGAAGACCCGGTGGACGGCTGCGGCAGCTCCGCAATGCGGGCGGCGATACCCGGCCACAGGTCGCGGGACGGTGGAACATCCTGGCGCAGGCCCTTCAACTGCCAGCGCAGGCGATCGTTTTCTTCATTCATGCTTCTACTCCCAATCTTTCGCGCAGCAGTTGCCGGGCGCGATGCAGTTGCGCCTTGGAACTGCCAACCGCCATGCCCAGTTCGCTGGCGATTTCCTCATGTTTCCAGCCTTCCACGTCGTACAGCACCAACACCGCGCGCGCGCGTGGCGGCAGCGTCGCCACCGCCCGTTCCAGATCCAGCGAGAGCGCGGTCTGGTGGCCCGCGGAATCGGCCATGCCCAGATCGTCCAGGCGGTCCTCGTCTTCATCGAACAGCGGCTGCGACCGGCGCGAGCGCAGTTCCATCAGCGCGGTGTTGACCGCCAGCCGATGCAGCCAGGTGCTGAAAGCGCTTTCGAAACGGAACTTTGGCAGTGCCTGCCAGGCACGCACGAAGGCTTCCTGGGTCAGGTCATCCGCACGCACGCCCTGGCCACCGACCAGGCGCTGGATGACGCCATGGATGCGGCTGGCATGCCGGCGGTAAATCGCTTCGAAGGCGCGCATGTCGCCGCCGACGGCGGCCCGGACCAGGCCATTGTCGGTCTCGGCGGCCGCCAGGGCGGTCGTGTCGGTCATCAGGTCGGTCACGGCGGCGTTCAGCATATCCCTTTGGATGTGCCGCCGACGGGAAAGGTTTAAGCCGTTTCCGCCCTCAGACCGCGAATCAGCGGCTGCAGGTAGTCCTCGTAGGGCGCCCACTTGGGCCGTTCCAGCGCGACCACCCGGTCACGCACCTGCACGGCGCTGGCCGTCGCGACCCCGCGGGTCCGCTCCTGCAGCGCCAGCATGCCCGGCTCGAATTCGAAGCCGCAGAAATCGGCCACTTCCCGCAGCACCGTCTCGGTATCGCGGGTCAGCCGGCCATAGTCCACGTCCAGTACCCGGCCGGGGTAAGCCTGGCGCCAATGCGCCATCAGGCGCCCGTACTGCCGATGGTAGTACGCCAGTTCGTCCTGGTCGTAGGAATAAGGATTGGCGTCGGAGAACAGCTCGCGTAGATTGGAGAAACAGGTCTCCACCGGGTCGCGGACCATGTGCAGGATCTTCGCCTGCGGCAACGCCTGGCAGATGAAGCCGATGTTGAGGAAGTTGGAGGGCAGCTTGTCGGTGAAGAAGCGCTCCTTCCCCAGCCGCCATTCCATTTTCCGCAGATAGCCCTGCCCCGCCGCGGCATAGTCCACGCCCGCCGCCGCCTTCCGCACCAGCGTCTCGTCGATGACGCCTCGGCAGTGGTAGTCGGTCGCCCAGCGCATCTGGCTGGTGAAGTCGTACAACTCGCCGACACCGTGGATGTCGCCATGCCCGTCCAGCAACTGCTCCAGCAGGGTGGTACCGGAGCGGTGCATGCCGACGATGAAGATCGGCACGCGTCCCGCATCGGACTCGCCCGGCGTCCGCATATCGCCCGTTCCCCTGGGAAGCGCGATCAGCGCATCGACCAGCCGCCGCGATTCCTCGCCCTGATATTTCAGCGTCGACCGCTTGGCCCGGCAGGCCAGCGTCAATGCCTCGCCCGCGCCGGCGAAATCACCGATGTCGTCCAGCTCCTTGTGCAGCGCATAGGCCAGCAGCGCCACCTCGTCCGGGCGCTTGCCCGGCGCGGACAGCAGGCGGCGCAACCGGTCCACATGGTTCGCATCCTTGCTCTGCTTGCGCAGGCGAGAAACCAGCCACCACGCCTGGGCGATTTCCGGTGCGCGCCGCAGGCAGTACTGGAGGTCTTGTTCTGCCGCCTGGAACCGACCCAGATAGGTCAGGATCTGCGCGCGCGCCATCAGCGTCGGCGGATAATCCGGATCCGCGCGCTTGGCTTCGTCCAGCAGCCGCAGGGCATCTTCCTGCCGATTGAGGTAGCTCAGCTGGGCGGCAAAGGCCAGCAGCAAGGGGATCGGAACCCGATCCAGGCCACCCAGCCCACGCAGGCAGTCCTGCAAGACCTCGGCCTCGTTGAATGTGCGCAGGCGCTTGGCGAGTTCGGCCAGCACCGGAAGTTCTCTGGGCTTCGCCGCAGCCGCGCCCAATGCATATTCCCGAGCAGCCCGGTAGTGACCTTGCAGGGATTCGACATATGAAAGCTGGGTCAATGCCCCTGCATGCCCGGGCTGCCGCGCGAGAATCGCCTTGTAGGCTTCCCGTGCCGCATGCCAATTGCCCTGTCCGGCCAGTTGTTCCGCACGCTGGGATAACTCGGAAATCGATGAATTCATGCCTTGATCATACAAAAGGCGGCCACCCCAAGGTGGCCGCCTCCTGTTTGAGAAAGGTCTGAAGACCTTAGAAGTCGTACTGAATCATGAAGCGGACCGAACGCGGTGCCTGGAATGTCACCGGCGCCAGGTATGTTTCAACGGGCAGACCGGATGCCTGGTCTTCGGCAATCTCGTTCACCGCCACCACTTTCTGCGTGTCAAACAGGTTGAATACATCGACCTTGACCTGCAGCCCCTTGGCGAACGATGGCCGATAGGCCACGTTCAAATCGAACGTACTGGTCCAAGGCAACCGCCCCGCAGTACCACGCGGCACTGGAATATTGTTGCAGCGGAAGAACGAGGCTCCGTACGGATGCGGATTGTAGGTACCGTCCGGCGCCGGCAGGCTCGGCGGGTCACCGGCGGCACGGTTCGGGTCGCGATCGAGGACGCCAATGCAGTTGTACGGACGCCCCGACTGGATCAGCAAGTTGCCGCCCACCGACCACTCTTCGGTGATCTGGTAGTTGCCGAACAGCTTCAGGCTATGCCTGCGGTCGTTAGGCAGGTAGCCATACGTGTTTTCCGTCAACTCGATGTAGTCGAAGTCCTGCGTCACGTTCGTGTCCGCCTGGCCAATATCCGACTTCACGCCACCTTCGGTGTTGCCCTTGCTCTTCGCATAGGTATAGGAACCCTGCAGGAAGAACTTTTCCCAATTGCCGTCGGCGAAAATTTCCAAGGCCGAATAGGTACGCTTTGCCTTGGGGCTGAGACGGTCTCCGGGGATGGTGATGGTGCGCAGGGTACCGTCGGCTTCGATGTCAGTCACGAACACCGCATCCTCACCCGGATTGAACATGCGGCAATAAGGGAAGCCGGGATTCGGGATTACCGGATCCAGGCCATTGGCTTCCGCGTATTCCAGAATCGCCGTGTAGTCGCAGTTGTCATCGATCGCCTGCTTCAACTCACGGAAAATACCGCGAGCGCCCAACGTCAGGTTCTCGGTCAATGCGGCCTGGAAACCAATGATGTATTCATCCTGATACTGCGGATCCAGCGTCTTCGATGCAATCGTCGCGGGGTTCTTTCCGCGGCCATCTTCGCCATTGATGAAAGCAGGACCGGTGGTGCCACGCGGAGTCAATCCCAGCGGCGCACCCGTGACGGGGTCAACACCCGTGAAGTTGAAGTTCTGCCGCGTGAACAAGGAGGCGCTCGCACCACGCAGGGCAACGCTCGGCGTCAAAGGGAGTGCATAGCGACCGGCGTTGGCGAACAGTTTGAAGGTCGAGTCACCATTCACGTCCCAAGAGAAACCCAGGCGTGGGCCGAACTGGTTGTCGATCTTGACATATGTCTGTCCGCTGCCGTTCAAGTTCTCAAAGCTGTCCCAGCGAACACCAAGATAGGCAATGAAGTTGTCGGTAATGTTCCAGCTATCCTGCAGATAGAACGCGCGCTGCTTGACCTTCAGCTTTGCTCCCGACGTGGTGATCTGCTCACGGACAATATCGAACTCATCGCCGGAGTTCGCACCGTCCACGCCCGGGGTGGGATCGACCGTCGAGTAGCGCCAGAGGCGGCCGCCCTCATTTGCCTGGCCCGCCACGGACTCGTAGTCGTCCAGATCATAACCAAAGCGCAACAGGTGGTCGCCCAACTGCCATTCGGCGTCCAGGCGGAACTGATCACGGGTGTCCTTTGAATTTTCAGCCTGCAGCAAAGCGCCTGCGCCGATGTTGCATTGGCTGCTGTACGCCCCACCGGTAGCTGCACGCCGATAGGCCGGGCGGACATCGAGAATGAACGGGCAACCGCCAACTGGCTGGTTAAGGTTGCCGTTGTAGCTGACGTTCTCGCCGCTCGCCGTCTTGATGCTTTGACTACGCGAAAATTCACCGTGTCCGGCGAGAGCGGACAATGTGAAATTGTCGGTGAAGTACCCGGTGTACTTCAGCACGTAGTTCTCGCCGCCTTGCTCGCTGTGCAGCGTTCCGATGTAGTTCTTTCGATCCACCCTACCCACGGTATTGAGATAGGTATCGGCATCCTGCTTTTGCTTGTCGGAGAAAGCGGTGAATTCCAGCAAACTGTTATCGGTAATGTTCCAATCCATCTTCAACAACCAGTTCGGATTCTTGGTTGTCGTGCTGGTATTGGTCGAAGCCAGGATATTGCCCCATGCCTCGGCCTCGGTACGGCCATACTGGACCAGGCCATACGCAAAGAGCCTGTCTTTTATCAGCGCGCCACTGGCCCAAACCGCGGTGGTTGCGTTCCAGGTTTCATCGCGTGAGTTGTCTGCGCGCAGCGTTCCGTTAGTCAGATAGACGTTGCGCGGATTGGAAGTCAGGCTTTCCGGCGTATAGAAGACGTTGGCGCCCGCATGAAACTCGTTGGTACCACGTTTGGTTATCTGATTGACCACGCCGCCCAGCGAACGGCCAAACTCAGCGCCATAACCGCCCGTCTTGATCTGCTGTTCCTGTATCGCTTCGAAAGGAACCTGAGAGAAATTCAGGCTTCGGAACGAATTGGTGATATTGAAGCCGTTGACGAAGTACTGGTTTTCCGCAACCGATGCACCGCCGAACGAAGCCAGGTTGCCGAACGCAGCATCGCCACGCACCGTGCCCGGTGCAAGAAGTGCGACACTGGTGGTATCTCGCGGAACAGGAATACGCGCGATCTGCTCCGAAGTCAGGATGGTGGTCGATTCCACCGACGTAACGTCGATCGGGTTGACGAAGCCACTTCCGACCACAGTCACCGCATCCAGCGTCGTGGCACTTCCGTCGCCGCGGCTGACGAAGTCCGCATTGGCTGCCACGCCCACGTTGACCGACACATTGCGGGAACCTCCCGCGCTGCTGGTGACCGTGTACTGGCCGGTTGGAAGCGCCGAGAAGCGATAGAGTCCGTCCGACCCCACCGTGATCGTTCTCGAGAAACCGGTGTTCGGGTTGGTAACGGTTATGGTGTCCCCGGCGTTGGCTCGTCCCGCGATCGCGCCGGCGGTATTTGACTGCGCATTGACCCCACCCACGACGCACAAGCCGAGGGCAAGTGCGAGCGTGGTTCTTTTCATACGCATTTTGCTGATATTCGTTTTGGCAACCATGCTTCTCTCTCCGCGAAGATGAATTAAAGACTTGGCCTACCCAACCCATGCCACGTACATCTGGCGCGGCGAGAATAACGCTTATTTAAGGTTTTAAAAGCGCCGGTCGTTTCGTTCTTCATCAGTCACGTACAAAGCCGAACTAATCCGTCGTTTTTGTTCCGAATTACGCTTGGCATGCCCTGCTCGCGCATCAAATCGCTTTAATTAATATTTGCATTCCTCCTGTGAAAGGCCATTCAGTACGTAACCTGGATTCTCAATGGTGCGATGCAAAAAAAAGAAGGCCACCCCTAGGGGTGGCCTTCAAGCAACTCTGTGGTTCTATTTTTTCTGACTTTGATTAGAAATCGTATTGGACCATGAAGCGTACCGAGCGCGGAGCCTGGAACGATGCCGGCAACAGATAGGTTTCCGAACGGGCACCGGTGGTGCCGTCTTCGCCGATCTCGTTCACCGAGGTGTACTTGTCCGAGCCGAACGCATTGAACACGTCGACCTTGAACTGGAGACCTTCCGCCCACGACGGACGGTAGGCCAGGTTCAGGTCAACCGAGTTGGTCCACGGCAGGCGGCCTGCGGTACCGCGCGGAACCGCCTCGTTGTTGCAACGCATGAAGGACGCGCCATAGCCATGCAGCGAGCCGTCCGGCAGCGTCAGAACGCCCAGGCAGTTCACCGGACGACCGGACTGGATCAGCAGGTTCGCACCCAGTGACCACTCTTCGTTGAACTGATAGTTACCAAACACCTTCAGGCTGTGGCGACGATCGTTCGGCAGGTAGCCATAAGTATCGGTGGTCAGCTCCAGGTAGTCGAAGTCCTGCGTGACGCTGGTGTCATCCTGGCCGATGTCCGACTTAACGCCACCTTCGGTGTTGCCCTTGCTCTTGGCGTAGGTGTACGAACCCTGCAGGAAGAAGTTATCCCAGCTGCCTTCGAAGAAGACTTCCATCGCGGAATAGGTACGCTTGGCCTTCGGGCTCAGGAGGGCGCCATCGATCGTGTTGGTGGTCAGCTGGCCATTGCCCAACAGATCGGTCACGAACACCGCGTCCTTGCCCGGGTTGAACATGCGGCAGTACGGGAAGCCCGCACCCGGGATATTGGCGACGTCGCCGTTCGCGTTCACCCAACCATCATCCGTCAGCTCGAAGCCGTTGGCCGCCATGATCGGAGAGTAGTCACAGGTATCGTCGATCGCCTGCTTCAGGTCACGATAAATACCGCGGACACCCAGCGAGAAGTGGTCGGTCAGCTGCGCCTGGAAACCCAGGATGAACTCGTCCTGATACATCGGATCGAGGTTCTTCGCGGCAATGGTCGCCGGATTCTTGCCAACGCCGAATTCGCCGTTGATGTAGCTCAGCGGACCACGGGCCACCGGATCAATCGGCGCGCCCGTCACAGGGTCAACGCTGACGTAGTTGAAGTTCTGGCGGGTGAACAGCGAGGCGCTGGCGCCACGCACGGCCACGCTCGGGGTCAGCGGCAGCGCGTAGCGACCGGCATTACCGAAGATCTTGAAGGTCGAGTCGCCATTCACGTCCCAGGAGAAGCCCAGGCGCGGGCCGAACTGGTTGTCGATCTTGACGAAGCTCTGGCCGGCACCGTTCTTGTTGTTGAAGCTGTCCCAGCGCAGGCCGACATACGCCATGAAGTTGTCGGTGATGTTCCAGTTGTCTTGGATGTAGAACGCCCGCTGCTCGACCTTGACCGTGGCGCCCTGGTTGACGATCTGCTCGCGCACGATGTCGGTTTCGTCACCGCTGTTGGCAACGGTATCGGGGTCGATCGTCGAATAGCGCCATGCACGACCGCCTTCGATGGAGGTACCGGCGATGGACTCGTAATCATCCAGGTCGAAGCCGAACTTCACCAGGTGGTCGCCCAGCTGCCATTCCGCGTCGATACGGAACTGGTCGCGGGTATCGCCCGAGTCAACGCGATCGATGGCGCCGGCCAGCGAGGGGATGTTGGCGCTGATGTTGCAGGTGCTGCCGTAAGTGCCCGTCAGCGCACGACGATAGCCGGGACGCGCATCCACGATCACCGGGCAGCCGGTTGCGGGCACGTTCAGGTCACCGCCGTAGGAAACGTCCAGGCCACTTGCCGTACGCATGCGGACCGAGCGCGAGAACTCGCCATGACCGTACAGGGCGGACAGGGTGAAGTTGTCGGTCAGATAACCCGTGTACTTCAGGACGTAGTTCTCGCCACCGTTCTCGGTGAACACGGTGCCAATCTTGCCCGTGCGATTGAGCACGCCGGGAGTATTGCCGTACACGTCCGAATCCGTCTCGGTCTTGTCCGAGAACGCGGTCAGTTCCAGGACGTGGTTGTCGGTCAGGTACCAGTCCAACTTGGCCAGCCACGTCGGCGTCTTGGTCTCGTTGTAGGTGTTGTTGAAGGCCAGGACGTTGCCCCAGGAATCGGCTTCGGTACGGCCGTACTGCAGCAGGCCATAGGCAAACAGGCGATCCTTGACCAGCGCGCCGCTGGCCCACACGGCCACGGTCGCGTTCTCCTCGGAATCCTTGGAATTGTCAGAACGCAGGGTGCCGTTGCGCAGGTAGGCATTCGGTACCGCCGAACGCATGCTGTCGGGGCTGTAGAACACATTGCCACCGGCATGGAACTCGTTGCTACCGCGCTTGGTGACCAGGTTGATCACGCCGCCCAGCGAACGACCGAACTCGGCGCCGTAGCCGCCGGTCTTGATCTGCTGCTCAGCGATGCCTTCGAACGGAACCTGGGCGAAGTTGAGGTTGCGGAACGAGTTGGTGACGTTGAAGCCGTTGATGAAGTAGGCGTTCTCGGCCACCGAAGCACCGCCGAAGGAAGCCAGGTTGCCAAACGCGGCGTCGCCGCGGACGGTACCCGGAGCCAGCAGTGCGACGCTGGTGATATCGCGCGGCACCGGCAGCTTGGCGATCTGCTCGGAGGTCAGGATGGTGGTGGACTCAACCGAGGAGACATCGATCGGGTTGATGAAACCGGTACCGGTCACCGTAACCGCACCCAGGGTGGTCGCATCGCCGCCGCCGGCGCTGACGAAGCTGACCGTGGCCGCGGTACCGATGTTCACGGAGATGTCGCGGCTCGAGGTGCTGCCATCGGTCGCCTTGCGGGTCACCGTGTACTTGCCCGTCGGCAATGCAGAGAAGCGATAGGAGCCATCTCCGCCGACCGTGATGGTGCGGGTGAAGCCGGTGCTCGGGTTGACGACGGTGATGGTATCGCCCGAGGCGGCCTGACCGACGACGGCACCCGAAGTATTGGACTGCGCGTGAACGCCGCCCACGAAGCAGGCGCCGAGTGCGAGGCTGAGGGCGGTCCGCTTGATGCTGGCATGAACGAGACTGGACTTTCGATTACGCATTGACTCTCTCTCTCTGTTGTTCCAAGAAATGTTTGGAAGCCAAAAGGATTGCCGGCTTCTATGAGCCGGCTGACAGTGAGAGTAACGCAATTTTCACAGCCTGAACCGTAACTGAAATTATCTTTTCTCTTATTTTTTCTTTATATATCAATAAGTTAATGTTTTTAGAGTCGCGTAATATGAATTCAAGCGGGTAAAAAAAACCACTCCTCCGTAGGGAGGAGTGGTTCTTGGCGGTACGTCTGATACGTGATCAGTAGTCGTAGCGCACGCTGAAACGCAGCTGGCGCGGCGCCTGGTAGTTCAGGTCATTGAGGAAGTTCGGATTATAGATGCCACGGCTGCTTTCCGTGCCTTCCGAGTACTCAGTGACCTGCTGGCGGTTGAACAGATTGAACACGTCGACCTGCAGGGTCAGGCGCTTGTCTGCCCAGTTCGGCGTATAGGCAACCGAGGCATCGAAGGTCCAGATCCACGGGGTGCGGCCAAACTCACCGCGGCGGCTCAGTTCGCGGGTCACGCCATCGGGCTTCAGGCAGTAGAAGCTCGAACCACTGTACAGCGCCAGGTTGCCGGCATCGATGCCCACGCTCGGGTCATCCAACGGAATGAAGCCCTGGCAGTTGACCGGACGACCCGACTGGATCAACAGATTGCCGCCGATGCGCCACTCATCGGTGATGCGGTAGGTGCCGAACATCTTGACGGTATGACGGCGGTCGTTGGGCAGGTAGCCGAACGAACCATCCTCGAACAGCTTGTGATCGAAGTCTTGGGTCAGGCCGGCGTCGTCCTGCTCGAGCGTGGAGTTGACATAACCTTCCACGTTGCCCTTGCTCTTGGCGTAGGTGTACGAGCCCTGGACATACCACTTGTCGCCGCCACTGCCTTCCCAGAAGAACTCCATCGCGCTGTACTTGCGGCGGTACTTGGGCAGGCCGAAGTAGCTGGAGGAAATGTTGTTGACTTCCACCACGCCATCGCCGTCCGAGTCGAACGCCAGGCTAACGTCGCTACCCGGATTCATGATGAAGCAACCCGGGATGGAATCCAGATCGATGTCCGGCTTGTTGTTGTCTTCGGCCCACGACAGGAACGGCTGGTGCGAGCAGTAGTCGTCCATGCCGCTCTTCACTTCGCGCATGATGGCGCGCAGGCCCACGGTCCAGGAATCGTTCAGGGCAATCTGACCGCCCAGGATGAATTCGTCCTGGTACATCGGCTTCAGATTGGTCGTGGCGATCGAGGCCGGGTTCGGCGGATCCAGCGTGCCGTTGACGTTGGTGGGTCCGATCTGGGCGCCGAGGCCGACCGGCAGGCCGGTAGCCACATCGACGCCAGTGGAGAGGAAGTAATCCTCGATGATCACCTCGCCACCGGATGCGCGGATGTTGGTGTTGGCCGCGACCGGGATGTAGTAGCGACCCGCGTTGCCGAACACCTTGAAGGTCGAATCACCGTTCACGTCCCAGGCGAAGCCCAGGCGCGGAGCGATTTCGTGATCGGACTTCACGAAGGCCACGCCAGCTGCGTTCTTGTTCTCGAATTGCTCGGAACGCAGGCCCAAGTAGGCCATGAAGTTGTCGGTGACCTGCCAGCTGTCTTCCACATAGTAAGCGACGTTCTCGACGTCGTATGCGGCGGAAGTGGTGCGGCTGTCCCAGCGGCGCGCATAGTTGGTGTTCGGACCGATGGCCACGCCATTCACCTGGCGCGTTTCAGCAGCGCCAGTACGGAAGTGACGCCAGTAGGCACCGCCTGTGTAGGTCTGACCGGCATGAGACGAGGTGAAGGTTTCGGTGTCATAACCGAAGCGCAGGCGGTGGTCACCCAGCTGCCATTCCGCGTCCAGGCGGTACGCCTTGCGCTCGTCTTCGTCCGGACCGAAATCCGCGTCACGGATGAAGGTCTGGTCCGTGTTCCAGCAACCGATGTAGGTCGTGGTGCCGGCGGAAACACGGCTGTCGAACGCTCGAACGCATTCAGAGCCCGGCAGACCTTCGGGGGTCTGATAGTTGTCGGTGCTCTTCAGGTAGCCCGCCTGGGCCGACAGGGTGAAGTTGTCGGTGAGGTAACCGGTGTACTTCAGGATGCCGACCTTGCCGCCATTCTCAAATTCCAGATCGGAATTCTTGTCCTGGTGGACGCCGACGTACTTGCCGGAGGAATAGCTATAGGTGGTGCGCTTGGTCTTGGTCTTGTTGTAGATGCCGGTGAATTCGAGCAGGTGGTCGTCGGTGATGTACCAATCCAGCTTCAGCATTCCGGTCGGGCTGTTGTTGCGGTCGCGGTATGACGTTTCGGTGCCATACACATCGTCCTGGTCACCACGGCCTTCCACCAACGCGAAGAAGAACAGCCGGTCCTTGATCAATGGACCGCTCGCATACGCATTGTAGTTGAGGCTTTCGTATTCGTTGTCGCTACGATACGCGGAATAGATATCGCCATTCTCCAGCGCGCTCTGGCTGCGGGTAATCACGTCCTTGCCGGAGTCACGCCCCCAGCTCGGCTGATAGAACACGCCGCCGCCGTAATGCCACTCGTTGCTGCCGCGCTTGGTGACCAGGTTGATCACGCCACCCAGCGAGCGGCCGTATTCGGCGCCATAGCCGCCCGTCTTCACCTGCTGCTGTGCGATCGCCTGGAACGGCAGGTCCGCATAAGAAATGAAGTTACGGATGTTGGTGACGTCGAAACCGTTGATGTAGTAGCCGTTCTCGGCCACCGACGAACCACCGAACGAAGCCAGGTTTCCGTTGCCAATACCGCTGTCGCCTTTGACGGTGCCAGGGGCAAGCAAGGCGACGGCCGTGATGTTCTGCGCGACCGGCAGTGCATTGATCTGTTCAGCCGTGAAGACGGTGGTGGATTCCACCGATGACACGTCAATCGGGTTGATTGCGCCGCTGCCCGTCACGAGCACGGTGTCCAGCGTCGTCGCCGAACCCGAAGCAGCCGCAGCGAAGCTGACCGGGGAACCGGTGCCGACCTTGACGACCACGTCGCGGGTCACGCCGTCAGAGGTCACTTTGTACGAACCTGGCGGGAGCTGGCCGAAGGTAAACCGGCCCGTCGCGTCGGACGTGATGGTGCGCGTCACACCCGTCTGGCCGCTCTGGATGGTAACGGTCGACCCCGCCTTGGTGTCACCGAAGATGGAACCGACCGCGCTTTGCGCTTGTACGGCCCCTACGAAGCAGGCGCCCAGCGCAAGGCTGAGTGCCGTCCGCTTGATACCGACGGACAGGAAGTTCCGTCCCTTCTGGGTAGTCATCGTGTGCTCTCTCTCTCAAGTCAAAAAAAGACCGAAACAAAGTGATCCGGTCCGAATGTCAGACGCCAAACATAAACGCCTGGTAACTCGAGAATAACGTAACTTTCACGCTTGAGAGCAGAACAGAAATTACACTTTTACGACAACAAACCAATATTTTTCAAACAGTTAGCAACAAAGCCGTAATGACTCCGCCGCGAAAGGCCGCGGCCGCCTAGTCCACCGGAAACCCTAGGATCAGCGCGGTCCATCACGAGACGGCGTCCATCAACTCGCCCAAGTGCGCCTGATAACGCAACCAGCTGCCGATGTTGCGGGTATGCACCTTGTCGCGAACCTGGGAAGTGCTCGCAGTCGCCGAAGGCGAGGTATTCCTTTCTACTGCGGCGAGGCCTGCATGGCCTTGAAGGCCGCAGAAATCAGACACCTGGCGAAGAGCGTCATCCGTGTCGTTGACCAAGCGCTCGTAGTCCACGCAGAGAAACGCACTCGGCATGACTTCCTGCCAATGATTCGCCAGCTGATCGAAACGCCGATAATGCGCGATCATCTCTGCAATGTCGTAACTGAAGGGATATGCGGTTCCCGAAAAGAGGTGCTTGAATGTCGAGAAACAGCTGTCCGCCAGACCGCGCCGGAGACAGATGATCTTGGCATTGGGCAGCGCCCTGTGGATGAAGCCTGCATTGATGAAGTTGTTAGGCAGCTTGTCAACCAGAAAATCCGCGTCCCGCACGCGCCAACCCGTTCGTTGCAGATAGCCTCTCCCCAGCGACGCATAGTCCAAACCGCGGTAGGCGTTCAGCGCTTCCGGTCCAGGCAGTTCGCCGATGAAGGCATTGATTTCCCACGCCAACTGCGATGGGAAATCATTCAGCTCACCGGCGGACACGACACCGGGATGATTGCCAAGCATCCGCTCGAGCAAAGTAGTTCCGCTGCGCGGCAAGCCTACGATGAAGATAGGCGTGTGTTGGAAATGCCCATTTTCCTGCGGCGCTTGTTTCCCATGAAGAAATTCCTTGTCGCAGACCTGCCGAAGCTTTTCGAAGCTGGTTGCCCAGGCTGCGTCCTCATACCGTAGCCTTGCCCGCTTCATGGCGGATCCCGTTCGCAATGCCCGCCAGGCGTCCTCGACATTACCCGCATCATCCAATTCCTTGAACAACGCGTAGTGAAGATAGATGGCGTCTTCGGATGATGGCTGGGTGTGCGATATCGCCTTCCTTATCCGGGGTAGCCGTCCTCCCGGCAGGTTGTCGACGGCATGGTGCGCGAGCGTCCAGTGCGCTTCCGCATTCAAGGGGTCCAGCGCGATGCAGCGCTCATAGGCTTCCGTTGCCTCTTGCATACGTCCCAGATACCTCAGTGCGTTTGCGCGAGCCAGCAGGAGCGCCGCCGGCGGGTTCCCCGCCTTGGAAATTGCGTAGTCCGCCAGATCCAACGCTTCCTGGTGTGCCTCGGCCAGACCAAGATACTGCACGAGGCCCATGCTGTAGCGCAGGACAATCGGATCGGACCAGTCGGCCGATGAAATGAGATCCCTCGCTTCCTTGTACTCTCCCAGCACGAGCAACCGCATGCTCAGTTCGGTGATGAACTGCTGGCTTCCGCTTCGCCTCCAGGCAGGTACGGCAGAACGGACCGCGCGCACCGATTCACGGAAATCGCCTTGGCTCTGGGCCAACGCGGACAACGCCAACCAAGCACGCGGTTGCGCGGGATCCAGGGCGAGAATCTGCTGGTAGATCTCGCGTGCATCGTCGAAGCGACGTTCCATCATTGCCTGGCGGCCACGCTGGACGTAGGCACCGATGTCGGGATTGTGCACGCTGGGCTCCGAAGGGCAAAGCAAAAAGGATAGTGCAAAAACAAGACGGCCGCCCAAAGGCGGCCGTCTCTTTCACGCTGACTTCCCGATATTGCTTAGAAGTCGTACTGCACCATGAAGCGGACCGAGCGCGGGGTCTGCCAGGACAGCGGGGTCTTGTAGGTTTCGGTCTGCACGATCGGGTCACCCGCGTCGTTCTCGCCTTCCTCGTTGACCGCGATGGCCTTGTCCGCGTTGAACACGTTGAACACGTCGACCTTGAAGGCAAGCTTGCCGTCGGCGAATGCCGGACGATAGGCCACATTGAGGTCGAAGGTCGTCGTCCACGAGGTACGTCCGGCGGTGCCGCGGTCCACGACGGTGGTACCGCCATGCTGGCCAATCGGATCGCAGGAGAAGTACGCCGCGCGGTAGCCGACCGGGTCGTCGCCGTAGACACCGAAACAGTTGATCGGACGTCCCGACTGGACCAGCAGGTTGCCACCCACGGACCACTCGTCCGTGATGTCCCAGTTGCCGAACATCTTCAGGGTGTGGCGACGATCGTTCGGCAGGTAACCGAAAGAACCCAGCATCAGCTCCGGATAGTCGAAGTCCTGCGTGGTGCCGGTATCACCCTGGCCGATGTCGGACTTCACGCCGCCTTCGGTGTTGCCCTTGCTCTTGCCGTAGGTGTAGGAACCCTGCAGGAAGAACTTGTCCCACGCGCCTTCCCAGAAGAACTCCAGTGCGGAGTAGGTACGCTTGGCTTCCGGGCCCAACGCGTTCGCGGCGATGGAGACGCGCTCGGTGGTGCCGTCGCCATCAACGTCGATGTTCCAGATGCCATCGCTGCCGGGGTTGTACAGGCGGCAGTACGGGAACGACGGATTACCGACGGCCACGTCCGTATACCCGTTCGCTTCAGCCCAATCCTCGATCGGACGGATGTCGCAGGTATCGTCGATCGCACGCTTGAGCTCACGGTAGACACCGCGAACACCGGCGGACAGGTGCTCGGTTATCTGGGCCTGGAAGCCGAGGATGAATTCATCCTGATACATCGGCTTCAGGTTGGTCGACGCGATGGAGGCCGGGTTCTTGTTCTGACCGGTTTCGCCATTCGCATAATAGGGTTCCACCAACGGGCCGCCACCCGGCGTCATGTTGATGGGCACGCCCGTGACCGGATCGACACCCGTGTAGATGAAGTCCTGCATCTCGTAGATCGACGCGCTCGCCCCACGGACGGCAACGTTCGCGGTCAGTGGCAGGGCGAAACGACCGGCATTACCGAAGATCTTGAAGGACGAATCACCATTCACGTCCCACGAGAAGCCAAGGCGGGGAGCGAACTGGTTGTCGATCTTGACGTAGCTCTGGCCCAGTCCGTTCTTGTTCTCGAAGCTGTCCCAGCGCAAGCCACCGTAGACCAGGAAATTGTCGGTGACGTTCCAGGTATCTTCCACGTAGAACGCACGCTGCTCGACCTTCACCGTCGAACCTTGGCGGATGTTGATGCGGCGAACGAAATCGTTTCCGGTGTTCGGGTTGTTGTTGTACTGGTAGTAGTAGTTGCCCGAGTACGCAGTGCCATCCACCGTCTCGAAGTCGTCCAGGTCGTAACCGAACTTGACCACGTGATCGCCCAGCAGCCATTCGGCGTCGATGCGGAACTGGTCGCGGGTGTCCTTGGCATCGGAGCGGTTCAGGGAGGTCGCAAAGTCGCAACCGGAGTAGATGCCGGTGGCATCCTTGCGGGCGCTGGGACGGTTGTCACGCACGATCGGGCAACCGCCCACCACGCTGTTGAGATTGCCGTCATAGGAGATGCGGCTGCCGTCGGCCTGGATGGCGTGGTTCGAACGCGAGAATTCACCGTGGCCCGCGAGCGCCGTCAAGGTGAAATTTTCACTCAGGTAGCCGGTGTACTTCAGCGCATAGTTCTCGCCGCCGTCTTCTTCATGCAGCGTACCCAGATAGGTACCACGATTCGGCTTGACCGAATCACCTTCGAAGGTCGTGTAGTAATACGCGGTGTTGGTCTTGCGCTTGTCCGAGAACGCGGTCAGTGCCAACAGATGGTCATCTGTGATGTTCCAGTCCAGCTTGACCAGCCAGGACGGCGACTTCTGCTCTTCCTGGGTGTTCTTGCCACCACTCAGGACATTCGGGTAGGCGGCTTCGTCGGTGCGGCCATACTGCAGCAGTGCATACGCGAACAGCTTGTCCTTCACCAGCGCGCCACTGGCCCAGACCGACGCGGTCGCGGCCCAGCCCAGGTCCTTGGAATTGTCCGAAACCAGCCGGCCATTGCGGTAATACAGGTTCGGTGTGCTCTCGCGCAGCGATTCCGGTTCCCAGAAGATGTTGCCGCCGGCATGGAACTCGTTCGAGCCACGCTTGGTGATCAGGTTGATCACGCCGCCGGTGGAACGGCCGAACTCGGCACCATAGCCGCCCGTCTTGACCTGCTGCTCGGCGATCGCCTCGAAGGGGATCTGCGCGAAATTGAGGTTCTTGAAGGTATTGGTGATGTTGAAGCCGTTGACGTAATACTGGTTCTCCGACACCGAAGATCCGCCGAACGACGCCAGGTTTCCGAACGCGGCATCACCCTTGATGGTGCCGGGAGCCAGCAGCGCGACGCCGGTGATGTTGCGGGCAACCGGAATCTTGGCAATCTGTTCAGCGGTCAGCACCGTGGTGGATTCCACGGAGGACACGTCGATCGGATTGATGGCATTGGTGCCGACTACCTGCACCGCATCCAACGTGGTTGCACCACCCGAAGTGGCGGCGGCACGGGCGAAGTCGACATTCGCGGCCGTACCCACCGTCACGGTGATATCGCGGCTGGACGAAGCGCCGTCCGCGGCCTTGCGGGTGATCGTGTACTTACCGGTCGGCAGCGCGGAGAAACGATAGCTGCCGTCGCCGCTGACGTTGATGGTGCGGGTGAATCCGGTGTCCGGGCTGACGATGGTGATGGTGTCGCCGTCGACGGCGCGACCGGTGATGGCACCGGCCGAGTTCGACTGCGCCTGTACCCCACCCACGAAGCAGGCACCCAGGGCCAGGCTCAGGGCCGTGCGCTTGATGCCTTTCGACAAGTAACTGGAACCCATTTGTCTCTCTCTCTTGAGTTGTAAACGGCCGGTGCCAAAGCGGCTCCGGAATCCGAAGTGACAGGCCTCACGTAGCCTGTGAACCCAAGAGTAACGCAAATTTCTTTATTAAGAAAGAGTTATGTGCCCTTATAAATCAATCACTTGCCCTATTCATTTTCATTAACTGTAAATTAAAATACGCTTTAAATGCTCTCCATGAATGGCTTCCAAAAAAAGAAACGGCTGCCGAAGCAGCCGTTTTTCCTCGCTCGACAGAGGTCAGATTTAACCCAACTGGCCGGCAGTGCGCTCCTGCTCACCCTTCAACGCCCCCGGCATCCTCCCACCGAACTCCTCCAGATAGGCCCCGATACTTTCCACCTCGGACCGCCAGCCGTCCCGGTCGAAGCCGAACAGCTTGGCCTCGGCTTCCTGCGAAAGCGCCACGCCTTCGAGATTGAGGTCAGCGGGCCGCGGGAGATGGCCGATCGGCGTTTCCACGGCATCCGCCTGCCCTTCCACCCGCTTGATCATCCACTCCAGCACGCGCAGGTTCTCGCCGAAACCCGGCCACAGGAACTTGCCGTCGTCGCCCTTGCGGAACCAGTTGACGTGGAAAATCTTGGGCAGCTTCGCGCCGGGCTGGTCGAACGACAGCCAATGGGCGAAGTAGTCGGCGAAGTTGTAGCCGCAGAACGGTTTCATCGCCATCGGGTCGCGACGCATCACGCCAACCGCGCCGGTGGCGGCGGCGGTGGTTTCCGACCCCATCGCAGCGCCGACCAGGACGCCATGGGTCCAGTCGCGGGCTTCGAACACCAGCGGAACCAGCGATGCCCGGCGGCCACCGAACACGATCGCCGAAATCGGGACGCCCTGCGGATCTTCGGCGCGCGGCGAGTAGCTGGGGCACTGGCGGGCGGACACGGTGAAGCGCGAGTTCGGATGCGCGGCCGGGCCGTTGGCGGGATCGTACGGGCGTCCCTGCCAATCCAGCGCCGGCGTGCGTCCGTCCAGGCCTTCCCACCACGGTTCCTGCTCGTCGGTCACCGCGACGTTGGTGAAGATGGTGTGGTGGCTGATGGTGGCCAGCGCGTTCGGGTTGGAACTGTCCGAGGTTCCCGGAGCGACGCCGAAGAAGCCGGCTTCCGGATTGATGGCGTACAGCCGGCCATCGGCGCCCGGACGCATCCAGCAGATGTCGTCACCGACGGTCCACACCTTCCAGCCGGCCTGGCGGTAGCCCTCCGGCGGAATCAGCATGGCCAGGTTGGTCTTGCCGCAGGCGGAAGGAAACGCGGCGGCGACATAGTGGGTCTGGCCCTGCGGGTTCTCGATGCCGACGATCAGCATGTGCTCGGCCAGCCAGCCTTCCTGGCGTGCCTGGTGCGAGGCGATGCGCAGCGCGTGGCACTTCTTGCCGAGCAGCGCGTTGCCGCCGTAGCCGGAGCCGTAGCTCTTGATGGTCAACTCTTCCGGGAAATGCATGATGAAGCGGCGCTCCGGATCCAGTTCGCCGATCGAGTGCAGGCCCTTCACGAAGTTGCCCTCGCGTTCGATCCGCGCCAGTGCCGCTGCACCCATCCGGGTCATGATGCGCATGTTGGCGACCACGTAGGGCGAGTCGGTGATTTCCACGCCGCAACGCGCCAGCGGCGAATCGATCGGGCCCATGCAATACGGCACCACGTACAGGGTGCGACCGCGCATGCAGCCGGCGAACAGCGCGTCCATCTTGGCGTGTGCCTCGGCCGGCGCCATCCAGTGGTTGTTCGGGCCGGCGTCGTCGCGCTCCGGGGTGCAGACGAAAGTCAGATGCTCGACCCGCGCCACGTCGCTGGGGCTGGAACGGTGCAGCCAGCTGTGCGGATGGGTTTCGCGATTGAGCGGCAGCAGGGTGCCTTCGGCCTGCATGCGGGCGATGAGCGCGGCGTTTTCGGCATCGCTGCCATCGCACCAGTGGACGTGGTCGGGCTGGGTCAGCGCGGCGACTTCCGCGACCCAGGCGTTCAGCGCATCCAGCCTGCACCCCTGGGAATCCTGCGATTTGAAAACGTCGACCGCTGCGTTCATGCCGTGCCCTCGAAAAATGAGACCAAAATGATACCAATGTCCGGTCCCGATGACGAGGAGAACGCCGAATCGGATTCAGGAAGGTCAGGACTTGTCCCGGAGGGCACGCCCGGGCCTCCCGGAATCGGCGTCAGAGGCAGCAGTCCACATACATATGTAGACACGGCGCCGGCAGGCTCCCCTGCGGCAGGCCAGGAATTCCGGGGGCGGGCTCAGCCCGTGCGCGATCGCCGGTAGGGGTTGAAGAGCTGGAGCAGCCAGGGCTTCTGCGCCAGCACCAGGCTCACCCCGATGCGCTCGGACGCCGGCAGGGTCGCATCCCGCGCCAACAGGGCATCGAACTCGCGCGCCACTTCCTCCAGCCTTTGCCGCAATTGCTTGATGCCTTCGATGCTGAGGCTGCCGCTGAGCAGCAGCAGCGCATCCTGCTCGCCGTCGAAGGCATCGGCGAAGTAATCCGTCAGCAGGGTGTGGCGGAAATAGCGTTCCATCGGCCCATCGGCGCGCCACCGGAAGTTGCGCGCGGTCAGGGTGCGCGTGCGGTTGCCGGGCATCAGCTCGATGATGCCGAGGCGATCCAGTTTCACCAGCAGGCCGGTCCACTGGGCGGAGGTGAAGCCGAAGTGTTCCAGCACATCTTCCTGCCGCCATCGATTGAGGGTCAGGAACAGCGCCATCAGCAGCGCGGGCTCCTTCACCAGCGCCTGTTCCTGCGCCGCCTCCAACTGGGCCATCGGCTTGCGCCCGCGCGACGCCTCGGCGCTGAGTTCGGCCAGGCCGACATCCAGGACCTCGCAGATCTGCTCCAGCCGCTGCAGGCTCATGGCGCGACGGGAGAACATGCGCTTGATCGCCGCCTCGCTCATCTTCATCTGCGCCGCCAGATCGCGGTAGGTCATGCCCTGCCCGCGCAGGCAGCGCTTGAGCGCGTCGACCAGTTCCAGGGATACGGCCATGGGTAGCGGATTCCTATACCTTTCGTCCTCCGGAAGCTTACCTTGTCAAAGTTAGTTGAATCCGGACGGCGTCTGCGCCCACCTTGCGCTGCGCAAGGAGACCTGCCGATGACCCTGTCCAAACCCCCCGTTCCGTACTTCCGTCCCCTGTTGCTGGCGACCGCACTGTTCGCCGCCGCCGTTCCCGCCCGGGCCGCCGTCCAGTCCGATGGCGCCAGCCGGCATTCGCAGGCCAGCCTCGCCGCTTCCGTCGAAGTGCCCATGGCCGTCGTGCACGCGTTGGCGCATGGCGCGTCGGCCGTGGTGTCGGGGGTCGCTGTGGTGGGCGGCAGTGTGGCGGTGACCGTGTCGGCCACCGCCGCCGGCGCCTCGTTCGTGGTCTACCTGTCGGTGGAAGCGGTTCGCCGGCTGGGCATCGCGGTGGGAACCGCGATCAGCGTGACCGCCGTTGCCACCGGCTGGCTGCTGAGCGCTGCCGGCGAGACGCTGTGCTTCATCGCCAACGATAGCGTCCGTCCGCACATCCACAGCCATCGCTACGGGAGTTGAGCCGATGAACCGCCTGTTGATGCGCTGCGCATGGCTGTTGTGCCTGCCGCTGGCGGCCCACGCCGGCAACGAATGTCGGGAACAACAACTGTCGCCGGCCAAGGTCGCCTCGGCGGCGGAGACCGCCCTGCTGGCCGCCACCGCGCTGGAGCAGAGGGATGCGCCGGTGGCACTGATTGCGCGGGTCGGTACGGATCTGTCCAAGCAGGGTCTGGTCTACAGCCATGCCGGCTTTGTCGTCCGCGATCATCCCCAGGGACGCTGGACGGTGGTGCACCTGCTCAACGACTGCGGCAGCGATCGTTCGGGACTGTACGCGCAGGGGCTGGTGAATTTCTTCTCCGACGATCTGGTCAACCAGGATCTGCGCATCGTCTGGTTCAAGCCGGATTTCGCGCAGCGGCTGGCCGGGCGACTGCAACAGTTGCCGCGCCACAGCCTGCACCATCCACGTTACAACCTGATCGCGCGTCCCGGCGGCCGCAACTATCAGAACTCGACCGCCTGGCTGGTCGAAATGATGGCCAGCGCGATCGCCGACAAGCCGGTATACGACCGCGCCACGGCGTACGCCTTCGCGCGCGGCGATGGTTTCATCCCGGACACCATCCATGTTCCGTACACCAAGCGCGTGCTGGGCGGATTGTTCACCGCCAACGTCGACTTCACCGACCATCCGGTCGCCACCCGCCTGTCAGGCGACTACCCCGTGGTCACCGTACGCTCGATCTTCCGCTATCTGGACAGTGCGGGATACACCGAGCACGTGCAGGAATGGCGCAATGGCCGATTGATGACCGCACCCGGTCCCGCATGATTCCCGCGAGGCGGCTTTGTGCCCGCCTCTGCTCGCCGCCCTGGCTTTCCGCGAGCGAGGTGCGCCTCCTGCGCTCAGGTGGGAATGAGGGTGGAGATGACGTGTTCCAGATAGGCTTCGAACTCGTCGTGGGTCATGCGTGGCTGCTGCAGTTGCAGTGACAGCTGCAGGAAGCCCACATACGCGGCATAGGTCAGGCGGGCACGATGGATCGCGTCCTGGCGCGCCAGCCCCGCCTGACGGAACGACGCCATCAAGTATTCGAGTCGACGCTGCGATACACGATCGATCACCGGCTGGACCGCCGGATGATCCAGCGCCTTCAGCAACTCGCTGTAGATGATGTGTGGTTTGACTTCGTGTCCGACCAGTTGGAACAGCGCACGCAGGCGTTCGCGCGGATCCGGCACTTTTTCCAGGTTGCCGAATACGCTTTCCTGCTCCACCGCTTCCCAGCGCTCCAGCGCCGCCTGCAACAAGGCGTCGCGGGAAGGAAAGTGCCAGTAAAAGCTGCCCTTGGTCACGCCGAGGCGACGCGCCAGGGGTTCGACCGCCACCGCGGAGACACCCTGTTCGGCGATGAGATCGAGCGCGGCCTGCGCCCAGTCGTCGGCACTGAGACGGGCATTCCGCGGAGATGCGGCGGGAGCTGGGTCGGGGCTTGGAGTCGTCATGACCCCATTTAACCATACGGCGAAGTTTGTTGGAGTACGTTTGCTGCGATGCAACAAAACTTTCGCCAAATCAAACGCTTGCGATGGCGAAGAATCCCGCCGACCGATTGACTGCTCTAAACCGGCAAGCCCATACTAGCCCGTATGGTCAATGCCTCCTCTCCTGCCATGTCCCTCTCCGCAACCGGTGTCGGCGAAGCGCTGGGGCTGACCGGAGCCGGCGATCTGCGGCTCGCTGCCAGCCGGTTCGCTTCACCCGCCCCGCTGCAGGCGGAACCCGCATTGATCTACTCGCATGGCTTTGGCCAGACCCGCCATGCCTGGGCGCGGACCGCGCAAGTCCTCGCCGCGAAGGGCTATGCCGGCCTTGCCTATGACGCCCGCGGGCACGGTGACTCGCAACGGAATCCGGCCGAATTGCCTTACGCCGGCGAGCAGTTCGCCGATGATCTGATCATCGTCGCCGGCGAACAGGCCCAGGCGCCCATCCTCGTCGGTGCATCGATGGGCGGGCTGTTCGGCCTGATCGCCGAATCGCGCTGGCCTGGCCTGCTGCGGGCGATGGTGCTGGTCGACATCACCCCGCGCTGGGAATCGGCTGGCCTGGAGCGCATCCTCGGTTTCATGACCGCGTTTCCCTACGGTTTCGAGTCCCCGGAACAGGCCAGCGACATCATCGCCGCCTACCTGCCGCACCGCCGCAACCGCAAATCGCCGGATGAACTGCGCGCGTTGCTGCGTCCGGACGCAAACGGCCGCTGGCATTGGCATTGGGACCCGCGCCTGATCGACGAACTGGCCCGCGACAGCGAGCAGCACCAGGATGCCCTTGCCGAGGCCGCCAGCCGCATCCGCTGTCCGATCCTGCTGATCAGCGGCGGACGCAGCGACCTGGTCTCCGCAAGGACCGTCGAGGAGTTCCGCGCGCTGGTTCCCCACGCGCGGCACGTCCATCTGCCGGACGCCACCCACATGGTGGCCGGCGACGACAACGACACCTTCACCGCCGCCGTACTCGAGTACCTGGCCGAACTGCGGTCGCCGCAGGCGTCCTTCGCGCCAGCCCCCACCGAATCGTCCGCCGAAAGCGGATCCGCAACCGGAGCAAGTCCATGAGCATCCTAGCCCCCTTCCTCGCCTTCCTGTTGGCGGGCGCGTTCGCGGCCTATCACCGCCTGCGGCTGGCCTATTGGGCGGCGATCACCGCGACCCTGCTGGTAGCCTGCTGGCTGCTCGGCGCCAATCCGACCGCCACGATCATCGCCGCGGTCATCGTGGCCCTCATCGCCGTCCCGCTGCTGATTCCGACCATCCGCAAGCCGTTGATCACCGCGCCGCTGCTGACCTTCTACCGCAAGATCCTGCCGCCGCTTTCGCAGACCGAGCGCATCGCGCTGGAATCCGGCTCGGTCGGCTTCGAGGGTGAACTGTTCTCCGGCGATCCGGACTGGAACCAGCTGCTGTCCCAGCCGAAGCCCGAACTGACGGCCGAGGAGCAGGCCTTCCTGGAGGGTCCGGTGGAAGATCTTTGCCGGATGACCAACGACTGGGAAATCACCCACGTCCACGCCGATCTGCCGCCGGAAATGTGGGAGTTCATCAAGAAGAACAAGTTCTTCGGCATGATCATTCCCAAGTCCTATGGTGGCTTGGGCTTTTCGGCGCTGGCCCACCACAAGGTGATCCAGAAGCTGGCTTCGGTTTCCAGCGTGGTCAGCTCCACCGTCGGCGTGCCCAACTCGCTGGGCCCGGGCGAACTGCTGATGCATTACGGCACCGAGCAGCAGAAGGACTACTACCTGCCGCGCCTGGCCGACGGCCGCGAGGTGCCGTGCTTTGGCTTGACCGGTCCGTTCGCCGGTTCCGACGCGACCTCCATTCCGGACTACGGCATCGTCTGCGAGGGTGACTGGGACGGAGCCAAGGTAGTCGGCATCAAGCTGACTTTCGACAAGCGCTACATCACCCTGGCGCCGATCGCCAGCATCATCGGCCTGGCCTTCCGCATGTACGACCCGGACGGCCTGCTGGGCGACAAGCGCGATCTGGGCATCACCCTGGCGCTGATGCCGCGCGAAACCCCGGGCGTGGAAGTCGGCCGCCGCCACTTCCCGCTGAACTCGCCGTTCCAGAACGGCCCGGTGCGCGGGCATGAAGTGTTCCTGCCGCTGTCGCAGATCATCGGCGAGGAGAAGGGCATCGGCGAAGGCTGGCGCATGCTCAGCGAGTGCCTGTCGATCGGCCGCTCGATCACCCTGCCCTCCACCGCCAGCGGCGGTGCCAAGATGGGCGCGGTCGTCACCGGCGCCTATGCGCGCATCCGCAAGCAGTTCGGCCTGTCGGTCGGTCGTTTCGAAGGCGTCGAGGAAGCGCTCGCCCGCATCGCCGGCAAGGCCTACGCGATCAGCGCGTTGTCGCAGGCGACCGCGGCGGCCGTGGACCGTGGCGAGAAGCCGGCGGTGCCGTCGGCGATCGCCAAGTACCACTGCACCAACATGAGCCGCGACGTGGTCAAGGACGTGATGGACGTGGTCGGCGGCAAGGGCATCATCCTGGGGCCGCGCAACTTCGTCGGCCGCGCCTGGCAGGCCTCGCCGATCGCGATCACGGTGGAAGGCGCCAACATCATGACCCGCAGCCTGCTGATCTTCGGCCAGGGCGCGATCCTGTGCCATCCGTGGGTGCTGAAGGAAATGAAGGCGGCGCAGAATCCGGATACCGTCGCCGGTACCAACGAGTTCGATCGCAACCTGTTCGGCCATATCGGCTATGCGATTTCCAACGCGGTGCGTTCGTTCTGGTTCGGCCTGACCGCTTCGCGCATCGGCGCGGCCCCGGGCGACGAGTACACCCGCCGCTTCTTCCGCAAGATGGATCGCTACTCCGCCAACCTCGCGCTGATGGCCGACATCTCGATGCTGACGCTGGGCGGCAAGCTGAAGTTCAAGGAATCGCTGTCCGGCCGCCTGGGCGACGTGCTGAGCCATCTGTACATGACCAGCGCGATGCTCAAGCGCTACCACGACGAAGGCGCGCCGGCGGCGGATCGGACCCTGCTGGCCTGGGCCTTCCACGACAGCGTGCACCAGATCGAACTGTCGCTGTCAGCGGCGCTGCGCAACTTCCCGATCCGTCCGGTCGGCTGGCTGATGTGGGCGCTGATCTTCCCGTGGGGCCGCCGCGCGCACGCACCGGGCGATCGCCTGGGCCACCGTGCCGCCGCCCTGCTGATGACGCCCAACGAAGCACGCGATCGCCTGGCCAAGGGCGTTTTCACCACCCCGTGCGAGAACAATCCGGCCGGCCGCATCAACAGCTATCTGGCCAAGGCCGTGCTGGCCGAACCGGTGGAGCGCAAGTTCCTGAAGGCGCTGAAGAGCAAGGGCATCGAGGCGCTGGACTTCGCCAGCCAGCTGGACGAGGGCGTGCGCGAAGGCTGGATCACCGCGGAAGAGCGCAAGCAGTTGGAAGAACTGCGCACGATGACGCTGGATACCATCACCGTCGACGATTTCGATGCGCACGAGCTGCGCGCGGCCAGCTACTACGATCGACACCAGCCCGGCGACAAGTCACGCGCCGCGGCCTGACCCGCAACACCCGCGACGGCGAGCTTCGGCTCGCCGTCCTTGCATGGAGACCCCATGAGCGCATCCGTCCTGTCGATGTACCGCAGACTCTCGGCGCGGCCATTCGGCCATTGGCTGTTCTCGCGCCTGGTCTGTTTCAAGGCGCCCTACTTCGCCAGCATCCGCCCGCGCATCACCCGGCTGGAACCGAACCGCGGCGAGGCGACCATTTCCCACCGGCGCGGCGTCACCAACCATCTGGGCACCGTGCACGCCATCGCCCTGTGCAACCTGGCCGAATTCGTCGGCGGCCTGACCACCGATGTGAGCATCCCGGCCTCGATGCGCTGGATTCCGCGCGGCATGACCGTGGAATACCTGAAGAAGGCGGTCGGCACGATGCATGCGGTCGCCACTCCCGCCTTCCCGCCGCACGCCGCGGAAGAGGGCTACGAGTTGCCGATGGATGTGGTGGTGAGCAATCCGCAGGGCGAGGCGGTATTCCGCGCACGCATCGCGATGTGGGTGTCGCCGCGGCCGGCAAGCCCCGGCGTCTGACCTGATGGAAGCCGCGGGCGACTGGCTGGTCCGGCTGGCAGGCGTCCACAGCCTGGGCTTCGCCCTGTTCCACTTGGGTTTCTGGAAGCTGTTCCGCTGGAAGGACGAACTGGCCCGGGTCGGATTCGCCACCCGCGCGATCACCCAGATCCTCAACCTCCGCCTGATCTACCTGTTCCTCGGCATCGGCGCGGCCTGTTTCGCCTTCACCGGCGAACTGCAGGACAGCGGACTGGGACGCGCGGTACTGGCCTTCATGGCGTTGTTCTGGATCGGGCGGACGATCGAACAGTTCGTGTTCCTGCGGCGCCATCATTGGCTGCTGCACCTGCTGACCGCACTGTTCGTGCTGGGAGCGCTGTTGTTCGCGCTGCCGCTGGGCCTGTCTTTTCTGTAGGAGCGACGTCAGTCGCGACCGGAAATCGTCATCCCGGACGGCACTCGGTCGCAACTGACGTCGCTCCTGCAAGGAAAAGCCGGTTCAGCCGAAGAAGATGGCGGCAAGCGCGGCGACGGCGGGGATGCCCTGCACGAAGAATATCCGCCGGCTCACGCTGTAGGCGCCGTACAGCGCGGCCACGACCACGCAGACGAGGAAGAACACCACCACGTTCCATTGCTGGCTGAGCAGTCCCCACAGCAGGCCGGCGGCGAGGAAGCCGTTGTAGAGACCTTGGTTGGCCGCCAGCACCCGCGTGATCGCCGCTTTCTCCGGTGTATTGCGGAAAGTCTTCAGGCCTATCGGGCGCGTCCACAGGAACATCTCCAGCACCATGAAGTACAGGTGCAGCAGGGCGACCAGGAAGCTCAGCGATACGGCAATCAGCATGTTTCTCGTCCAGCGCGGCGGCCTCGACAGGATAGCCAAATGAGCCCGCGCGCGTCGCGCGCATGTTCAGGCGGTTCCTGTTGAAACCGGGACATCGGCGCGAACGCGAGGGCGGCGCCGTGCCCGGTCTCCAGGCGTTGGCTGGACGGTCTTGCCGGTCCGTCCACCGTTGTCCCCACCTCAGTCCGCCTTGCCCTCGGCGGCGACCGGCGCCGGTTCCGGCAACCGGCGCTGCGCCTGGATCACGCGCCATGCGCTCAGGGTCATGCCGGCGGCCACGCCGATACCGACCAGGAACACCACGCTGGATCCCAGCGCGGACAGCGCCTTGTGCAACCAGACGAAGCTGAGATCGCCGCCGCGGTAGACCACGGTATCGATGACCGCCTTGGCCTTGTAGCGCGATTCGCGATCGACGCGGGTGTAGAGGGTTTCGCGGGCCGGCTTGGCCAGCGAGAACTCACCCGCGCGGGTCGCCACCTGGACCACCCAGATCAGCGCCGGCAGCGGCGCGGCCGCCAGCAGCGCGTAGCCCAGCAGGATGGCGGTGGCCGGTATCAGCAGCAGCGGCGCGATGCCGAACCGGCGCAGCAGCCAACGGGTCAGGAATACCTGCACGAGGATGGTCAGCAGGTTCACGCCCAGATCCAGGTTGGCGTAATACGCGGTCCGCGAAGCGTCCTGCGCCAGTTGCCGCGCGATCGCCGCCTGCTCGTTGTACAGCAGGGTGCCGACGCCGACCCCGAAGAACATCAGCATCGCCAGCGAACGCAGCAGCGGATCCCGCCAGACCAGCCGCAGGCCGGCCAGCACCGAACCGCCCATCGCATCCTCGCCGCTGGCCTCGCGGTTGCGCTGCTCGCGGCGCACCGCCCACGGCCGCAGGCGCAGGATGCACAGCAGGCAGACCGCCAGGAACAGCGCCGAGACCAGCAGCAGGTTGCCCACGCCGATGCGTTCGACCAGCAGGCTGGTGATCGTCGGGCCCACCAGCGCGCCGGTGGTGCCGCCGGCGCCGATATAGCCGTAGACCTTCTTGGCGTCCTCGTTGTCGAACACGTCGGCCATGTAGCTCCAGAACACCGAGACCGCGAACAGGTTGAACACGGCCACCCAGATGAAGAACGCCGCGCCGCGTCCCGGCAGTTCCCGGTTGAAGGCCCAGTAGAAGAACCCCAGGCAGGCGATGAAGGCCAGGTACACCACCGGCAGGAACACCCGCCGCGGGTATCGCGACACCAGCGCGCCATAGATGGGCTGCAGCAGCACCATGCAGACGAAGGTGCCGGTGAACAGCACCTGCAGGGTGAAGTCCTTGAGGTCGATGCCATACTGCCCCGCCCAGCCGATCAACCGGGCGGGAAACACCGCCGCGACATCGCCCGAGGCGCCCATCGCGTCGCGTACCGGGCGCAGGACGTAGTAGCCGCTGAGCAGGCAGAAGAAATAAAGCAGCGACCACCACAGGGCCGGGGAATCCACGCCCAACTGCGAAATCACCTGGCGAAAGCCGGTGGGACGGGAGGCTTCGTGAGCGGGAGAATTCATGCGGATTGCCGTCGCCTGGCCGCCGGGATGGGAAGGACGGGCACTGCGGCCGGCGTCACGCGCGCAAGGTATCCGATGCACTGCAACATCGCCAGCGTTTTCAGGCGCCGCTGTGTTCCATCGCTGCGGAAGGCGCGCATCTGGTCGAGGCCCGCCGAGCATTTGCTCTATCCCCGCCCGATAGCTTCGATCCATCCCGGTTGCAGGCTTCCACGTGTACGACTACATCATCATCGGTGCCGGTTCGGCCGGCTGCGTGCTTGCCAACCGCCTCTCCGAAGATCCCGCCTGCCGCGTGCTGCTGCTGGAAGCCGGCCCCCGCGACTGGCATCCCTTCATCCACATGCCGGCCGGACTGGCCAGGCTGGTCGGCCAGAAGGGCGTGAACTGGAACTACGACACCGTGCCGGAAGCGCAACTCGACGGCCGGCGCCTGTGGTGGCCGCGCGGCAAGGTACTGGGCGGCTCCAGTTCAATCAACGCCATGTGCTACGTCCGCGGCGTGCCGGAGGACTACGACCGCTGGGATGCGGCAGGCGCGGAGGGCTGGGACTGGCAGGGCGTGCTTCCCTACTTCAAGCGCTCCGAGCGCAACAGCCGCGGCGCCGACGCGCTGCATGGCGCAGACGGCCCGCTGCACGTGTCCGACCTGCGCTACACCAACCCACTGTCCTCCGCCTTCATCGAGGCCGGACAACAGGCCGGCTACTCCCGCAACGACGATTTCAACGGGCCGGCGCAATCGGGTTTCGGTTTCTACCAGGTCACCCAGAAGGATGGCGCGCGCTGCTCCTCGGCCGTGGCCTACCTGCATCCGGTGCGGCACCGCTCGAATCTGGAAGTCTGCACCGGCACCCTCGCCCGCCGCATCCTGATCGAGGACGGCCGCGCGGTCGGCGTGGCCTATGCCCACCGCGGCCGCGAGATCCGGGTGCGCGCCGAGCGGGAAGTGCTGCTGGCCGGAGGCGCGATCAATTCGCCGCAGTTGCTGATGCTGTCCGGGATCGGACCGGCCGATCATCTGCGCCAGCACGGCATCACGGTACGGATGGACGCGCCGCAGGTCGGCCTGAACCTGCAGGATCACCTGGATATCTGCACGCTGCGGCATTCGACCCGGCCGGTCACCTACGACCGTACCAGCGAGTTGAAGACGGCCTTCGACTATTTCCTGCGCGGGCATCGCGGCCCCGGCACCAGCAACATCGCCGAAGCCGGCGCATTCGTTCGCTCGTCGCTGGCCCCCGACCCGCATGCCGATATCCAGTTGCACTTCGTGCCGGCCATGCTCGACGACCACGGGCGGCATCGCCTGGCCGGTGACGGCTATACGCTGCATGCCTGCTTCCTCCGTCCACGCAGTCGCGGCCGCATCCGCCTGGAGGACGCGGACGCGCGCACCCCGGCCCGCATCGAAGCCAACTACCTGAGCGATCCCGAGGGCTTCGATCTGAAGATGATGATCGAATGCGCGCGGCTGTCGCGCGAGCTGTTCGCCCAGCGTGCGTTCGACGACTATCGCGGCACGCCGATCTTCCCGGTCCGGGACGATCTGGACGACGCCGGGCTGGCGGCATTCGTGCGCGCCAAGGCCGAGACGGTCTATCACCCGATCGGCACCTGCCGGATGGGCAACGACGGCAACGCGGTGGTCGATCCGCAGCTTCGCGTGAACGGCATCGGCGGACTGCGGGTAATCGATGCCTCGGTGATGCCCACCCTCATCGGCGGCAACACCAACGCGCCGACGATGATGATTGCCGAACGTGCTGCCGACCTCATCCGTGGCCATGATCCCCTTCGCGTTGCGCACTGAATTACCCGCTGAAAATGCCTGCTCAGGGAGCTGAACAGGGCGCGCCGAAAATGCGACGGACGACACCCGGATCTTCAACTAGATGAACGACATGCGTGCGGAAGTTGCCGCCATTTGTGCAATCTGAAACAGCAACGTTATTATCGCGTCCAGCAACCGTTGCGCAGGCGATCAGTACATGAAGAAGAAGGTAACTCGGCGGCCGTTGCGCCCGTTCCGTATTGGGCTGCTCGGACTGCTGATACCTCTGACGCTGGCTTCCACGGCCCAGACGCCGCCCGTCGGCGCCGCCCGCACCGTCTCGCCGGCCCCGACCGCCACGACTTCCGTTCCCGCCGCTCAAGCCGCCACGGTTGCCGCCGCGACCGCACCCGCGCTCGCGCCTGGCTTCGACGTCGCCCGTTTCGAAGCCATGGCGCAACAGCTGACCCTGGGCGAACGCGTTCCCGGCCTGGCGCTGGCGATCGTCCACAACGGCCGCGTGTTGACGGCGAAGGGCTATGGCGTCACCGACGTCAGCGCGCCGCAGACGATCGACGGACACACCGTGTTCCGGCTGGCGTCACTCTCCAAGGCGTTCGCCGGCACCCTCGCCGGTTTGCTGGTCAACGACGGCTCGCTGCGCTGGGACAGCCGGGTGGCCGATTACGTGCCCAACTTCCGCCTCAGTGATCCGATGGCGACCCGCCAGGTGACCGTGGCGGATCTGCTGAGCCACCGGGTCGGCCTGCAGGCCCACAACGCCTTCGATCGCGACATCGAGGGCAATGCCGACTATTACGCGGTGACCCAGAAGTTGGCCTACGCGCCCATGAGCTGCGTGCCCGGCCAGTGCTACGCCTACCAGAACGTCGCCTTCAGCGTGTTCGGCGACGTGGTGTTCGCCGCCACCGGCGGTTTCTACGAACAGGCGGTCGACAAGCGCATCTTCAAGCCGCTGGGCATGAACGACGCCAGCCTGGGACTGGAGGGCATCGAGAACAGCGCGCGTTGGGCGCGTCCGCACGTGCGCAGCCGCAATGGCTGGGTCGCGTTGACGCCCAAACCGACCTACTACCGGCTGGCCCCGGCCGCCGGTGTCAACGCCAGCATCAGCGACATGGCACAGTGGCTGGTCGCGCAGACCGGGCATCGCCAGGACGTGCTGCCCGCGCCGCTGCTGGCCACGCTGCATGCCTCGCTGGTACCCACGCCGGGCGAGATGCGCGCCGGCTGGCGCCGCGATCGGATCTATTCCGCCGGCTACGCGCTGGGCTGGCGCGTGTTCGACTACGCCAGCCATCCGGTGGTCTTCCACGCCGGCGCCGTGCAGGGTTATCGCGGCATGGTCGCGCTGGTGCCCGAACGCGACCTGGGCATCGCCATCCTCTGGAACAGCGACAGCTCGGTCCCGTCCGGCCTGCTGCCGACGATCCTGGACCGCGCGATGGGCCTGCCGCCACAGCAGTGGCTGGACACGCCGATGGATACCAGCGATCTGCTGATGGCCGATTCGCCGCAGCCGGACAACAAGAGTGGCGCCGCCGCCAGCCAGGCAACCGCCTCACCGCGTTGACGTCCACCACCCGCGATGTTCCGCACGCGCCCCGCTATCCGCGGGGCGCGCCGGTTTTGGACCGCGGATTCGATCAGCGCGCGGGCGCCTGCTCCAGCACGGTCTTGAGCTGGCCCAGGCCACGCTCGTAGTCGGCGCCGATCATGCGATCGAACAGCAGGCCGAACCAGCGCGATATCGGGTTGTAGCCGTGTTCGGTATCGAAGGCCCAGGTCAGCCGGGTCGCGTTGCCGCCCTCGGCCACCAGCGTGTAGGTGGCGACGGAGGGATGGCCGCCGAAATCCAGGGCGACGATCACCTGCTCCGGCGCGCGGCTGCCGGTGATCCGCTGGCTGCCGGTTCCGACCGCCTGATTGCCGGACCAGCGCATGCTGGCGCCCACGCCTTCGGCGGGGCCTTCGTAGGTGTACTTGGCCTGCGGATCGGCGGCGAACCAGGGCGACCACTCGTTGAAGCGGCGGAACGAATTGAGGGTGGCGAACACTTCCGCCGGCGGCCGCTGGATGGTGATGGAACGTTCGACGTGGGTGCGCGCCGGCAGCAACAGGCTTCCGGCCACCAGCACCACGCCCAGCACGACCAGGATGCCCAGGGCCCATTTCAGCAACTTCATGTCATTCCTCCGCTTCGACGGCCGCCAGCTTAATCCCGCGCAAAAAAAAACTCTCCCCCTGCTGGGCACAGGGAGAGAGTCTGATGGATACGGCTAATCGGGGTTTGGCTTAGATCAGCGGAGCCGGGGTGGCCGGCAGCGCGACCGGAGCCGCTTTCTTCTTGGACTTGCGGGCAGGCTTCTTGGCGGCCTTCTTCGCAGCCTTCTTGGCCGGCTTCTTGGCAGCCTTCTTGGCGGCCTTCTTCACGGTCTTCTTGGCAGCCTTCTTGGTGGCCTTCTTCGCAGCCTTCTTCGCGGGCTTGCGGGCGACCTTCTTGGCAGCCTTCTTGGTGGCCTTCTTCGCAGTCTTCTTCGCTGCCTTCTTCGCAGCCTTCTTGGCCGGCTTCTTGGCAACCTTCTTGGCAGCCTTCTTCACGGTCTTCTTGGCGGCCTTCTTGGTGACCTTCTTGGCAGCCTTCTTGGCGGCCTTCTTCACGGTCTTCTTGGCGGCTGCCTTCTTGGTCGCCTTCTTGGCGGCCTTCTTGGCAGGTTTCTTCTTAGCAGCTTTCTTCATTGCCATGTGATGGCTCCTCGTCAGTGAACTTGGATTGGGTACATCGGGGTACGACACCTCTGCCCGAAGGCAGGCCCAGTTGCGGAATTCGCCGCGGGAGTCGGACCCGCAGGCAACCGTCGACGCGCCAGGCGCGTTGAACCGGATTCTTTTGTCGGGACCCTTCTGACGTGGTCCCCTACAAATACGAAAACACCCGGGTCGCCGGGCGACACGGGTGCGGAATGGATGGTGCTGGTCATTTTTTCGGGGGAAGCGAGCCCTGCGTCCGCCGCTGCCTGGGCTGGGACGATTGGCCTTGTTGTCACTCGCGCTGTCGTATTGATCCGACTCACTCGCTTCCGCAGCACTCTCTGCTGCGCGAAACCTAATCACGGTTTTTGGACGTGTCAACACCTCGGCGAAATTTTTTTGGGGCCGCCGCCGCCGCCTGCCCGCCGGGATGGCGGCGAACGAGGATGGGAAATCGCGGTAACGGATCCCGCCAGCAACGTCGGCGCTGAAGCGGCAAGAAAAAAAAAGCGCAAAAACGAGCGCTTTTTTGACATGCATTCGCCTGATGCGGAATCCGGATCGTGATTCGCGCTCCCCGCGACAGCATCGCGGAGCTGCCGTCGGAGGGCTAAACGGCACCTAAAAATTTTTCCGCTGGGCGGTCCGGTTTGGGGCGGCGCACAAGCCCGATTGCGCGGATCTGCGCAAAAAAAATCCGCTTTCGCGACCGTCTTCGCGGTCGTCCGACGACGCTTCGACGACGTCGGATGGATGGCCGACGATGCATGCCGGCATCCGTCTGGCGGCATCGCCGGTCGTGTCCGGCACCGTCGTCGGCACCGTTCGCGTCGACGATCGGATCGCCCGCGGCAAGGCATGGAAGAAAACCATCGACGGAATTCCGTCACCCGGCTCCGGACGCCGCGCTCCCGATTCACCTGCATCGCGCCTCCCGTCCGTCACGACGTTGCCGGACGGGGAGGCAAAAAAAAACCGGCCGCGCGAGGCGGCCGGTCCAGGCTGGGTGAAGATGCCGGACTCAGTGGTCCTCGTCTTCCAGCAGCTCGGCGTAGTCGTCGGGGGACAGCAGCTCGTTGAGCTGCTCCGGCTCCTCGGCTTCCACCACGAAGATCCAGCCTTCGCCATAGGCATCCTCGTTGATGGTTTCGGGCTTGTCGGCCAGCGCCGCGTTGACCTCGATCACCTTGCCGGTGACCGGGCTGTACACGTCGGACGCCGCCTTCACCGACTCGACCACGGCGCTGGCGTTGCCTGCCTCGACGCGGTCGCCGACGTTCGGCAGTTCGACATAGACGAGGTCGCCGAGCAGGCCCTGCGCGTGATCGGAAATGCCGACGGTGACGCGGCGATCGCCTTCAGCGCGGGCCCACTCGTGGGACTTCAGGAATTTGAGATCGCCGGGAATCTCGCTCATGTTGGCTACTCCGGATTTGTAACGGGTGGGCGGGAAAGAGGACGCTAGTTTAGCTGCTTATGCCGGGCATGAAAGTGGCCCGGCCGAAGCCGGGCCACCCTCGTGTCATTCGCCCAGCACGCCGGGCTGGGCCTGGCCGTCGCGGACGAACGGGAACTTCACCACCCGCACCGGCACTTCCTTGCCGCGGATGTCCACGCGGACCACACCGGGCTCGCCGGCCGGCACGCGCGCGAAGGCGATGGCCTTGCCCAGGGTGGGCGAGAACGTGCCCGACAGGATCTCGCCATCGCCGTTGGCGGTCAGGACCTTCTGGCCGTGCCGCAGCACGCCCTTCTCGTCCATCACCAGGCCGATCATCTGGCGCGGCGCGCCATCCGCCTTCTGCTGCTCCAGCACCGGGCGGCCGATGAAGTCGCGGCCCGCGTCCAGGGCGACGGTCCAGGCCAGCGCGGCCTCGTAGGGAGAGACCGATTCATCCATGTCCTGGCCATACAGGTTCATGCCCGCTTCCAGGCGCAGGGTGTCGCGGGCGCCGAGGCCGGCAGGCTTCACCCCCGCTTCCAGCAGCGCGTTCCAGAACCCGACCGCGTCCTGTTCCGGCAGGACGATCTCGTAACCGTCCTCACCGGTGTAGCCGGTGCGGGCGACGAACAGCGGCACGCCGGCCGTGCTCTGCGCCTGCACCGCGGCGAACCGCGACAGCTTGTCGGCGGCGGCGCGATCGGATTCGCGCAGCAGGCCGATGACCTTCGCGCGGGCGGTCGGGCCCTGCACGGCGATCATCGCGAACTCGGGACGCTCCCTCACTTCGACGTCGAACGCGGCGGCCTGGGACTGGATCCACGCCAGGTCCTTGTCGCGGGTGGCGGCGTTGACGACCAGGCGAAAGAACGCGTCGTCCATGAAATAGATGATGAGATCATCGATCACCCCGCCGCTGGCATCCAGCATGCAGGTATAGAGCGCCTTGCCCGGCACCTTCAGCTTGTCGACCGAGTTGGCGACCAGATGGCGGAGGAATTCACGGGTGCGCTGACCATGCAGGTCCACCACGGTCATGTGGCTGACGTCGAACATGCCGGCGTCGCGACGCACCTGGTGGTGCTCCTCGATCTGGGAGCCGTAGTGGATCGGCATGTCCCAGCCGCCGAAATCGACCATCTTGGCGCCGAGCGCGCGATGGGTGTCGTTGAGGATGGTCTTCTTGGTCATGGCCGCTCCCGGGCAAAGAACGCCATTATCCCAGATGGGGAGCGCCCATGCCCCCGACGCCGCCGCATGGTGCGGCGAAGGCCTGAAACGGTGCGAGGGAAGACATCCGGGGAATGGGTTTCCGGACGGGCGGATAGCCGAGATTCGGCGCGCCGGCCGGGCACACGGCCCGGCCGGTGGCGCACGGGTCAGTGCGCCTGCACCTTCAGGACCATGCCGTCCACGGCGATCACGCGGACGCGCGCGCCGACCGGCAAGTCCGGACCGCTGACCGACCAGAAGGCATCGTCCACCTTGACCCGTCCCAGGCCGCCGGCGATGGCCTGGTCCAGTTCCAGCACACGCCCGATCAGCTGTTCGGCACGCCGGTTCAGCAGCGGCTGATCGCTGCGGCGGCCACGCCCGCGGAACCATTTCAGGTAGATCCCGACCGAGATGACCGCGAACACCGAGAACAGGATCGCCTGCCACAGCCAGCCCAGTTCCGGCAGCAGCAGGACCACCACCGCCATCGCCGTGGCGGCGAAACCGAACCAGAGCATGAAAGCTCCCGGCGCCATCGTCTCGGCCGCGAACAGCAGCAGCGCGGCGCCGGCCCAGATCGCGAACTTGAGGCTCATCTCAGCCTCCGATACGCGGCGGCCGTGAGGCGATCGACGCCTGCTGCTGGCTCAACGCGTCCTTGGCCAGTTCGGCGATGCCGGCGATGGAACCGATCACGCCGCTGGCCTCCATCGGCATCAACACGAATTTCTGGTTGGGCGCCGTCGCCAGTTCCTTGAAGGCCTCCACGTACTTTTGCGCGATGAAGTAGTTGATGGCCTGCACGTCGCCCTTGGCGATCGCCTCGGACACCAGCGAGGTCGCCTTGGCTTCCGCCTCGGCCAGGCGCTCGCGTGCCTCCGCTTCGCGGTAGGCGGCCTCGCGCTTGCCCTCGGCCTCCAGGATCGCCGACTGCTTCTCGCCCTCGGCACGCAGGATCTCCGACTGGCGCGAACCTTCCGCTTCCAGGATCGAAGCGCGCTTGTCGCGTTCGGCCTTCATCTGCCGCGCCATCGAATCGACCAGATCGCGCGGCGGCTGGATGTCCTTGATCTCGATGCGGTTGACCTTCACGCCCCACGGGCTGGTGGCGTGATCGACCACGCCCAGCAGCTTGGCGTTGATGGTTTCGCGCTGGCTGAGCGACTCGTCCAGGTCCATGGAACCGATGACGGTACGGATGTTGGTCTGCACCAGCGCGATCATCGCCTGGTCCAGATTGGCCACTTCATAGGCCGCCTTGGCCGCATCCAGCACCTGGAAGAACACCACCCCGTCCACCTTCACCACGGCATTGTCCTTGGTGATCACGTCCTGGGAAGGCACCTCGAAGACCTGCTCCATCATGTTGACCTTGCGTCCCACGCCCTGCATGTAGGGAATCAGGAAGTGCAGCCCGGGGGACATCGTATGGGTGTACTTGCCGAAGTGCTCGACGGTGAACTCGTACCCCTGCGGCACCACCCGCACGCCCTTGAGGAAGGTGACGACGATGAAGATGGCGATTGCGATGACCACGAACGTGGTCAGACCCGAAGAAAACATCATTACCCCCTTCTGTCCTTAGTTATAGGGGAGTATAGACGGCCCCGGGGTACCGCCGGTCCGGGATCTGGCAAATGTGATTCCGGCTGCGACCCTTTTGCCACCCCCGGCATCTGGATGAATGCATGCCACCCGTATCCAGTTTTGCCATCGACGTGCCCGACACCCTCCTGGCCCGCGCCCGCGCGGGGCGGCAGGACGCCTTCGAGCAGTTGTACCGCTGGTTCGAGCGGCCCGTATTCACCTTGGCGCTGCGCATCTGTGGCGATCGAGAGGAAGCCTCCGACGTGTTGCAGGACACCATGCTGAAACTCTTCCACCACCTTGACGACTTCCGCGGCGGCAGCCCGTTCTGGGGTTGGCTGCGCCAGATCGCGGTCAACGAGGCGCTGATGAAACTGCGCCGCAACCGCCGCTTCGACATGGAGATCGCCATGGACGAGGAGGACTTGCCGGAAGACGGCGGCCGCCTGCCGCCCGCCGCCGCCGATGCCGCCTTGCTGCAGCGGGCGCTCGGCGCGCTGCCGGCCGCGACCCGCAGCGTGCTGTGGCTGTACCACGCCGAAGGCTATACGCACGAGGAAATCGCCCGGCTGATGCAACGCACCCCCAGCTTTTCCAAATCGCAGCTCTCGCGCGGCACCCGCCGCCTGCGGGCGCTGCTGCAGATCGAGGAACCCGCCCATGCCTGACGCACGCCAACCGGGGAGCCCGGCTCCCGAGGACTGGGGCCAGGCCTTCGCCGCCTTGCCGCTGGAAACCCCGCCCTCCGGCGGCTGGAGCCGGGTCGCCACGGCCCTGCCGGCACGCCGTTCGCGTGCGCGTGTCTGGATTCCGGCCGCGGCCGCCGCCTGCCTGGCGCTCGCGGTGGCGGTGCCGTGGCGCGACACCTCGCCCGACCCGTCGTCGGCGACGACGGTTGCGCGCACGCCCGCTGACACGTCACCGGCGGGAACTCCCGCGACGCCGGTCGTGTCTCCCGCGCCATCGCCCGTTCCGACGACGGCCATCGCTTCGAACGGAGAGGATGCACCGCCCCCCGCGCCGCTTGCGGACACTGTCCCGCGCGACACGACGCTGGCAACGACAGATCCGCAGCATGGTTCGGTATCGCCCAAAGCGACCGAGCGCCGACGCGCTTCCAACGCGCGCGCACGCGACGGGCAAACCGCCGACAGCGCGCTGGCCAACGCAGGCAATCGGGCGCCCGCGCCCGAGGCCGGGGACACGGCGACGAGTGGTTCACCCGCCGCACTGGAAACGCTGTACGCCGAATCCGCGCGCCTGGAAGCACTGCTCTCGCAGATCCGCGACGACCGCGTCGCCAGCGGCCCCGCCATGGCATTGAGCGCGGCCCTGAACGAGCGCATGGCCGGTATCGACGTCGCCCTGTCGCAGCCCGAACTGTCCGCCGATACCCGCGTCGACCTGTGGCGCGAGCGGGTCGCCGTCCTGCAGCGGCTGACGGGCGTGGAAGGCACCCAGCGCTGGATGGCGGCCAATGGGTACCGCGCCGATGGCACGGTCGCCCAGGTCTATTGAGGAACACGAGGAACAACCCGAGGTGATCATGAAATCCAAGATCCGAAACCTGAGCGCCGCCGCGCTCGCCATCGCCATCGGCATGGCCTTCGCCACCCAGGCCCAGGACAGCGCCCGGACCGCGCGGGCGCAGGCGGGCGACGTGCAATCCGCCGCCGCGCGCGAAGCGCAGCGCAAGGAACTGGAATCGGCGCGCGAGGATCTACAACGTGCGGCGCGGCGTCTGGCCGAACTCTCGCGCAGCGAAGAGATGGCGGCGATGCGCCAGCGCATCGAGCGCCGGCCGATGCTGGGCGTGCTGCTGGCGCCGGACGCCAGGACCGGCGTCCGCGTCACCGGCGTCACCCCGGACAGCGGCGCGGCGCGGGTCGGCCTGCGCTCCGGCGATCAGCTGCTGAAGATCAACGGCAAGGCGATCGCGGGTGGCACGCCGGAACAGCGCCTGGAAAACGCACGCGCTGCGCTGTCGAGCCTGAAGGTGGACGTGCCGGTGAAGATCTCGTTCCAGCGCGACGGCGGTGCCCATGACGTGCAGGTCACGCCTCAGGCCGGCCGGCCGGTGCTGGTCTTCACCGACGACGGTTCCACCGGCGAACGCGGGACACGCATCGTCCTGTCACCGGAAGACGAGGGCTTCGCGACCATCGACAACTTCGACTTCGGCACCTTCGACTTCAACCCGGCCGAGCTGGCGATCACGCCGGACATCCAGCGTGAACTGATGCGGGTACGGGAACTCACCGACTGCACCGACGGCAAGGACTGCCTGATGCCGCGGCTGGCCGAAGCCTATCGCTGGAACGGACTGAACCTGTCGTCGGTGGATCCGCAACTGGGTCGCTACTTCGGCACCGATAGCGGTGTGCTGGTGTTGTCGACCGGACCGGAACTGGAAGGCCTGCAGGCGGGCGACGTGATCCGCCGCATCGAAGGCCGGGACGTGGCGACGCCGCGCGAGGTGATGGAAGCCCTGCGCGGAAAACCGGCCGACAGCGCCGTCAAGGTGGAATACCTGCGCGATCGCCGGACCGCGACCAGTTCGGTCCGGATTCCGCGCGCCACGCCGCTGCGGATTCCCGTTCCCCCCACGCCGCCCGCTCCGCCGGCGGCGCCGCCGACGCCCCCTTCACCCGTGCCTCCCGCTGCACCAACACCCCCCGCCGCGGCTGCGGTGCCCACCCCGCCGGCACCGCCCGCGCCTGCGGCCGTGATCACGAACCGCCGTCAGCAGGTGGTCATGGTCGATCGCGACGGTCGGATCCACGAATACAGCGGCGACGCCAGAGCGCCCTTCCCGCAGCCTCCCACGCCACCAACGGCGCCGCGGGCGCCTGCGATGCCCAAGGCACCGCCTGCGCCGCCGCCGCCCCCGTCACCGGGCGTGCCGGTCTGAGTATTCCGACAAGAACATTCGTGTGAATCCCCTGCCCCGGAGCTCTCCGGGGCATTTTTTTTCAGCGCTGCGGCAGGCTCACGCCGCTTCGTCGGCAGGCCGGGCAACGGCGGGCTCGCGGGCCGTGCCGACCCAAAAGGCGATCGACGCCAACATCAAAGCGCCGACCACGAACGGCACCGCCGGTGCGATGCCGTACAGCAGCGTCCCCGCCAGCGGTCCCAGCACCATCCCGATACCCTGCGCGGCGGATACGGTGCCGGCGACGGTTCCCTGTTCGTGCGCGGCCACCGCGTTGGCGGCCATCGCCGAGAATGCCGGGAACACCAGCCCCATTCCCAGCGCCATCACGAAGTAGCTGGCGATCAGTTGCCAGGGCGCCGCGGTGAAGCCCGCGACCAGGAATCCCAGCATCGCCACGACCGCGCCACGCCGGATCAACACATGCGGCGGCCATTGCAGGCGGCGCACGCCGACCTGCGCGGCAATCAGCGCCACTCCGACCGCCGTCAGCGCATAGCCGGCCACGCGTCCGGCGTGCTCGCGCGACAACCCCCAGCGATCCATCGCATAGAACCCCACGCAGATCTGGGCGATGGCGACGCTGCCCATCGCCACCAGCGCGACGACCACCGGCATCCGCAGGCGCGGGTCCCTCATCCGCACCGGCGTCGCGTCACGCGGCGCCAGCGGCGCGTCGCCTCCGGGTAGTCCGTATATCGCGACGATCAGGGCGACCACCGCGAGCCCCGCCATCGCATACAACGGCAACACCAGTCCCCCGCCCACCAGCCAGCCGGCCAGCGATGGGCCGAGCACCAGTCCGATGGCACTGGAGGCGCCCAGCGTCGCCATCGCGGCCGCACGCCGCTCGACCGGCGTGCGGTCGGCGATCATCGCGTTGGCCGCCGCGGGTATCGCCGCGTAGAACGCGCCGATCGCGCCGCGCCCCGCCAGCAGCAGCAGGAAACCCGCCAGTATTCCCGGCAGCGTCAGCAGGGCCCAATGGATCCCGGCCGCCAGCGCCAGATAGGCCGCCGCGAAACCGGCGATGCCGGTGGCAATCACCCGTTTGCGTCCCCAGCGATCGCTCAGCCTTCCCCATGGCCGCGCCAGCAGGAACCACAGCACGCCAGCCACGGTCACCGACGCCCCTGCCTGCCATTCGTTCAGCGCCAATGTCCGCGCCAGCGGTGCCAGCAGGGCGATGAACGCGTTCATCGCCATCATGCACGCCGCGTTGGCCAGGATCAGCGGCAGCAGTTTCAGCGGCGGCGCCGACGGCGCGGACATCGAAGACTTACCTGGCGACGGTGCTGCCAGCCGGCGCCGGTTCCACCCACGCCGCGAACACCTTGTCGATTTCCGCATCGCTTACCGCCTTGCCTTCCTGTGCTTCGCCAGCCTGGGTGAACAGCGGGATGATCATCGCCATGCCGTCGATCTTGGTCTTGAGGTGGACACCGGTATCACGCTCGAGGAAGCGCTCCCAGCGCGTGCGCACGCGGGCCCAGTAGTCAGACGTGCCCTTCCAGTACTCGTACGCCGGCTTGAAGTCGATGTCCTTGGTCTTGATGTAATCGTTGAAGCCGAACTCGCGCGCCAGTTGCACTTCGCTGCCATCGGGCTTGCGCAGCACCTTGGTGTTGAACTGCTCATGGGTCCAGCCACCCGGGGTCAGGGTATGGCGATTGATCACCGACATCGCGTTGTAGTCGCTGCGACGGGTGTATTCGCGACGCGGCAACGGACGCCAGGACAGGTCGCTGGTCCAGGTCGGATGGCCTTCGCGGTAGTCCCAGCGACCGGTGCCGCAATAGCGCGGCGCATCACTGACCTCGTAGACGCACTGGGTCCAGGCGCCACGGGTCACCTCGGCAGGAATGGCCTGGCGGGTCCAGGTCTGATCCGCACTGAATTCGAAGCGCTGCGGGGCCTCATAGATCCAGTCCTGCCGCCAGTGCTTGGTGACGTGGCCGCTCTTGGCATCCACCAGGATGTGCTGCAGGACGATCCGGTGCGGGGTGTCCTCGACCACGATGACGGTCTCGTCGCCACCGCTGCGCATGGCCGCCTGGCGCTCGTAGCCAGGCTGCAGCAACACGGTTTCATCGAAGGCGAAATCGACGGTGTACTCGCCCTGCATGGCCAGGATCGACTGGCGGTCACGGGCGGGATCGGCATTCTGCGCGGCGGCATCGCCGGCATCGGCCAGCAGCATCGGCAGGAGGATAAGAGACAGGAATTTCATGCGTGGGTTCTCTCGTTTGGCTTCCAGGAAATCACGGCATCCGGGTAGCTACCGTGTGGCATGTCGCGGATTCGCGACGGTGCGGACGAGAGACAGCAGCACTCGTCCGACAGGGTTTCATCATCGATGCCCTCGTTGCGGGCAATCGCGCGCGCGGTGGCGGCGCCGAGCGGGGACAGCCGCGCCAGGCTGGCGGCCAGCACCGGACGTCCGCCCTCGCCCGGCAGTTCATGCAGACGCAGGATCGCCGCTCGCCATTGCTCGCCGCGCAGGCGGCCGGCCAGGCGGCGCCACAAGCGCTCGCCGACACCGGCCGCGGATTCCGCGCCGGCCTCTTCCGGCCAACGCGACAACAGGCGGTCCCAGGCCAGGAAGTCGCTGTCGGGCAGCAGGAACAGGCGCCAGCAGCAACGGCCACCGGCGTCGAGGAACTGCAGCGATTCGCGCAGGCAGTCGCTGTCCAGGCCGGCGCGGACCCGAACACTGGCGGCCTGCTGCCAGCCGGCCAGCTCGCCGCCATGTTCGGCGCGGTACAGGCACAGCACCGCGCCCAGCGCAGCGAGCTGACGCGGGTGCGGCAGGCGCGCGGCCTCCCGCCAATCGCCCGGCATCCGGACTTCCGGCGGAAGCGCGCGCGCCACCATGGCTACCAGCTCACCGCGACGCTGGCCGACAGCGTGCGGCCGGGCGCGGTGTACCGATCCAGGGTATTGCTGGTAGCGGCCACCAGGGCGAGATCCCCGGCATCGAAGTAACGCCGGTCGGCCAGGTTGAACACGCCCAGGTTGAACTTCGCGCCAGGGGCGAACTCCCAATGCGCGTAAAGATCCAGGACGCCGTAGCCACCCGGGCGATAGAGGTTGCTGGCGGACGCATGGGTCTTGCGTCCGACGAAACGGCCCGCCAGCTCCACGCCCCACTGCGCTTGGTCGTAGGCCAGCCCCAGCGCCGCGGTCAGCGGATCCACGCTGTCGAGCCAGGTGTCGTCGGTCTTGTCCTTGCCGCGCGACCACGCTGCCGAACCACGCATCGACCAGCCGTCCCAGCTCGGCGACAGCGCGCCGAAGTCGATGCCCGCTTTCACCTCGGCGCCGTAGATCTCGGCCTCGGCGATGTTCTGCGACTGGAACACCATCAGCCCTTCGGCATTGAAGCCGATGTTGCGGCTGGACTCGATGAAGTCGTCGTACTGGTTGTAGTAACCGGACAGGCTGGCGTAGACGGCATCACCGGAGAAGCGCAGGCCCAGTTCCAGACCGTCACTGGTTTCCGGCTTGAGATTGGGGTTGGCGATGGCGGTATAGCCGAACTGGACGTTGGTGAAGCCGATGTTGACGTCGTTGTACGGCGGCGAACGGAAGCCGCGCGCATAGCCGCCGAACAGTGACCATTCATCGTTGAAGTGCCAGACCAGGCCGAACTTGGGCGAAATACTGGTCTCGTTGAGGCTGACCGCGCGAACGCCGGGATTGTCCTCGGCGAAGATGTTGTCCATCTTCGGCTTGAGCCGGTAGTGGTCCACGCGCAGGCCGGGAATCAGCCGCAGGCGGCCATCGACCATCGCGATTTCGTCCTGCACGTACAAGGCGCCGACCGTGGTTTCGCTGTTGGGAAAGTCGCGCACGGGGAAGCTGTCGGGCGCCATCACCGGCGTGGTCACGCCGGTGAGCGGGAAGGTGCGCACGCCGTCGCGCTTCTGGCGGGTGCGGGTCCAGGCCAGGTCCACGCCGTAGCTCAGATCGTGCTGCGCGGCACCGGTTTCGAAATGCTTGCGGAAATTCGCCTGCAGACCGTAGGTGCGCTGATCGAAATTGAACACGCGATCACGGATGTCCTGCAGGATCGGCGGTGACAGCGTGCGCTCCTCGTGGGTGTACTGCGTGGTTTCACTGTCCTGACGGTAGATCTGCCAGTCCAGGCTGTCGGCAAAGCCGGCATCGAGTCCATCCCATTCATGCGCCAGCGACAGGCGCGCGCGGGTCTGGCGATCGCGGGCCGTGACCGCCGTGTTGGTGGCACGGGTCGCCGACTGGAAGCCCAGCGCATTGAGCAGGTTGGTATCGGCATTGTCCTCGGTGCCTTCCACCGTCAGGCGGAAGCGCTGCTGCTCGTTCGGTGCGAACACCAGCCGGGTCAGCAGGCTGCGGCCATCGCGTTCCTGCGGATTGGGTTGCGTGCGACCGCTGCCTTCGCCACCGACGCGTCCCATGTTCTCGGTTTCCTTGCCCTGGCGATGGCCGACCACGGCCAGGCCGCTCCAGCGCTCGCCGCCGAAGGCGGCGGTGGCGCTGCCGAACAGTCCCTTCCAATCGCCCTCGTAGCCGAGCTTCAAGCCGAAGTAGGCGTCCTTGCCGTCCCCCAGATAGTCGGAGGGGTCCTTGGTGATGAACGACACCACGCCACCAAGCGCGTCGGATCCGTACAGGGAACTCGAAGGCCCGCGCACGATCTCGACCTGCTTGATCGTGTCCAGGTCGACCAGGTTGCGGCCAGCGTTGGAGAAGCTGCCGATCGAGAATGCATCGGCGACGGCGATGCCGTCGGTCTGGATGCGCACGCGGTTGCCGTCCAGGCCGCGGATGCGGAATCCGCCCATGCCGAACCGGCCGAAACTCGAGGTGACGCTGACACCTGGCTCGTAACGCACCAGATCCTTGATGTCGCGTACCAGGTGATCGTCCATCTGTTCGCGGTCGATCACGCTGACGGTGTTGGGCACGTCGGCGATCTCGCGTTCGCTGCGGGTCGCGGTGACCTGGACGCGTTCGAACTCGCGGGTGGGCGCTGTGCCGGCGGATGCGGCGTCGGCAGGCGTCTCAGCCTGGGCCATGCTTGCGCAGGCCAGCCACAATGCGGAGGTAAGCAGGGTTGGGCGAATCATCGGGGTACGGCAGTCCTTGATCGGTTTCCCGGCGCGCAACGCGTGCGCACCGTGGGTGGCGGAAACCTGGAAGGCTGGCGGGCCGGTCGAACCGATGGCTGGCGCCCAGGCGGAGAGAGAAGGTCACCACCGCGGCGGCGCGCCCCGCCGGGGAGAGAGAGCGTTGGGGCGCGGCCGCGGCGGCGGTGTTACTTGGTGAGGATCAGCTTGTCGTTGCTGGTGTGGCGCAGGCGATAGATCTTGTCGCCGTGGCGGATCAGCACTTCGCGCTGGCCCTTGAGCAGCACGTGGCTGTCCAGTACGTCCTCGGCGAGGGCGGCCGGCCGGGCAGGCAGACGGTCGCGCAGCGACAGGGGTTCGACGTTCGGCAATGAGGTGACGTTCGAGATCATGGTGGTGGGCTCCGGGTCGGGCCACTCAAATGATAATGATTCTCATTGGCTAGTCAAATCTTTTTTTCAATTCCCGGCTGGCGTTTCCGCCCTTGCCGTCAATGGCCGGAATTCAGGGGTATTCGCGGCGCACGAAGTCCCACAGACCCAGCGCCACGGCGGCTACGCCGCCCAGCAGGCCGGTCACGGCGACCTGTCCCATCAGTTCGCCCTGCCCCGCGAACACCTGCATCGGCAAGGTCCACGGATACCACGGTCCGAAGCGGGCCGACTGGCCGATCAGGAATCCGGCCACGGTGGCGGTCATGCCGGTCGCGACCGCCACGGTGAAGCTGGTCCAGCGCAGGGCGATCCACAGGTGCAGGCCGATGATGCAGGCGGACGCGGCCAGGATGACCGCCGCGCGCAGACCGAGGAAGGCCCAGGGCACCGGGCCGCCGATGCCGAGCGGATTGTGCAGTTGCACCAGCAGCCATCCCCCCAGCGGAATCAGCGCGGCCAGCACCAGCGTCGCCAGCGCCACCATTCCGATCAGGATGATCAGCTTGCCCAGGTAGTGGGCGCTGCGTGGAACCGGCAACGCGAACAGGTGCTTCCACTGGCGTTCGCCGTGTTCGAGGCCGGCGAGCAACGCCGACTGCAGGGTCACGTACAGCGGCAACATCAGGAACGCCCACAGCAGCATCACGCCCTGGATGAAGCGCTCCCACGCCAGCAGCGGCGTCGCCAGCGGTTGCCCGCCCTTGCTTAGCAGCAATTGCAGCACCGACAGCGCCACCACCAGCCCCGGCGCGATGAAGCAAAGGCGCAGTGCCAACGTACCCTTCAGTTTCAACGATTCGGCGGACAGCGCGCGCAGGCTTGCGGGAATGATCGCGCTCATGCCGCCTGCTCCTGCGCGGGATCGCCGGTGAGGGTGAAGAACAGCGATTCCAGCGACACCGCCTCGCGCGCCAGATGGGAAACACCGATTCGGCGGCCGACCAACAGGCGATTGATGTCCTGTTCGCTGCGCAGATGCAGGTGGACCTTCAGTCCTTCCGCATCGAGATCGCTGATCCGCTCGCCTGCCTGGCGCAGGGTCTCGGCGGCCTGCGCGGGATCGTCGCAGCGGATCTGCAGGCGTGGGCGCGCGCGTGACCGCAGTTCCTCCAGCCGTCCTTCGAAACGGAGTTGCCCCGCCTGCAGCACGCCGACATGGCTGGCAATCAACTCGATCTCGCCAAGCAGGTGGCTGGAGACGAACACGGTAATACCCTGCTGCGCCAACTCCCGCAGCAGCCGGCGCATGTCGAGGATGCCGGCGGGATCCAGGCCGTTGCTGGGTTCGTCGAGGATCAGCAGGCCGGGCGAAGGCAGCAGGCTGAGGGCCAGCGCCAGGCGCTGGCGCATGCCCAGCGAATACTCGCGCACGCGCCGATCGCCGGCGTCGCGCAATCCGGTCAGATCCAGTACTTCGTCGATGCGCTTGCGCGGCAGATCGAGCAGGCGGCGGGTGACCTCCAGGTTCTGCCGACCGCTGAGGTGGGGATACAGCGAGGGGGATTCCACCAACGCGCCCACCCGCGACAGTACCCGCCGGTCATCGCGCACGAGCGGCTGGCCGAACAGTTCCACCCGTCCGCGATCCGGATGCAGCAGGCCCAGCAACAAGCGCACCGTGGTCGTCTTGCCGGCGCCGTTCGGCCCCAGGAAGCCGTACACGGTGCCCGCCGGCACATGCAGGTTGAGCGACTGCACGCCGAAGCCGCCGGGAAAGCCGCGCTGCAGATCGAAGGTCCGGATTGCGTAGGTCATGGCCGCTCCTGCGGATAGGGCCGCAGTATCGGCATTCGCACCTCGCGGACTCCCCTGCCGGGAGTCACGCCGTGTCGTTGGTCATGTGTTGTGGTGGTTTTGTGTGAATGGCTTTCGATGGCTGATCGGAGCGTCGGGATCATCGGCTTCGGCTTGCCCCCACCCCGGCCCTCCCCCGTGAACGGGGGAGGGGGTGATGTCACTTCATTTGTTGTCAGCTGGCGGCGGCGCTGAGCCGTTCCCAGACGGTTTCGTCGTAGCGTTGCGCCAGATCGATGGCGGTCAGATTCTGTTGCAGTTGCCCGACCCGGCTGGCGCCGGTGATGACGGTGGACACATGCGGATTGCGCAGGCACCACGCGATCGCCAATGGCGCCGGGGCTTCGCCGAGTTCGGCCGCCAGCGCGGTGAAGCGGCGCGCGCGCTCCAGCTTGCGGTCACCGGCGGTGCCGATCACCATCCGCTGCAACTCCTCGTTGCCGGCGTGGCCCAGGCGGGTATCGTCCGGAATGCCGTCGTTGTATTTGCCGGTCAGCAGGCCGGAGCCCAGCGGCGACCAGGTGGTGGTGCCGAGGCCGAGTTCGGCATACAGCGGCGCGTATTCGAGCTCGACCCGCTGGCGTCGCAGCAGGTTGTACTGCGGCTGCTCCATGGTCGGGCCGTGCAGGTGATGCTGGCGCGCAACGCGGGCGGCCTCGCGGATCTGCGTCGCCGGCCACTCCGAGGTGCCCCAATACAGCACCTTGCCCTGCCGGATCAGCGCGTCCATCGCCCAGACCGTTTCCTCGATCGGCGTTTCCGGATCGGGACGATGGCAGAAGAACAGATCCAGATAATCGACCTGCAGACGCGCCAACGCCGCGTGGCAGGCGTCGGAGACGTGCTTGCGCGAAAGCCCGCGCTGGGTCGGTCGGGGCGTTTCGGACGAACCGAAGAACACCTTGCTGGAGACGCAGTAGCCATCGCGCGGCAGGCCCAGATCGCGCAACGCCTGGCCCATCACCGTTTCCGACGCGCCCTGGGCATAGCTTTCAGCGTTGTCGAAGAAATTGACGCCATGGTCCCACGCGCAGGCCAGCAGATCGCGCGCGGCTTCGCGCCCGACGCGATCGCCGAACGTCACCCAGCTGCCGAAGGAGAGTGCCGACAACTGCAATCCGGAGCTTCCCAGGCGGCGGTACTGCATGGACGGCAACCTCGCACGGACGGGTAAATGAGAACAGTTTACGCCCGCGCCCGCGGGCCTCCGCTAGAATGCGCGCACTTACCTCCGGGGAGTAGCCCGTCCGCCACGCGCGGATACCCTGCATCAACACACTTGGCGGCACGCCATGGTGCGGGGGACGAAGCAAAGGCTTCGTCGGGCAAGACCGAAGGCAAGCGCGACGCGACCCGGGCCGGGCTGCGTGCGTTTGCCTTCGCGTCCATGCGAAGCCCGGCCCCGGAGTTCCTGATGTTGCTGTCGTTCCAGGCCCTGCTGGTCTCCACCGGCACGGTCGCGCTCGCCGAGATCGGCGATAAGACCCAACTGCTCGCCCTGTTGCTGGCCGCGCGCTACCGCAAGCCCTGGCCGATCGCCTGGGGCATTCTCGCCGCCACCCTGGTCAACCACGCCATCTCCGCCTGGCTGGGAGCCGAACTGACCCGCTGGCTGTCGCCGGACGTGCTGCGCTGGGGCGTGGCCGCGAGCTTCCTGGCGGTCGCGCTGTGGACGCTCAAGCCGGACAAGCTGGACGAGGAAGAAGAGAAACTGCCGGCCTACGGCGCCTTCGTGGCGACCACGGTCGCGTTCTTCCTGGCCGAAATCGGCGACAAGACCCAGGTGGCGACGGTGCTGCTGGGCACCCGCTACGACCCGCTGTGGCAGGTCATCGCCGGCACCACCCTGGGCATGCTGGTGGCCAACCTGCCGGTGGTGTGGCTGGGCCACCGGTTCGCCGACCGGCTGCCGTTGAAGCTGGCGCGCACGGTCGCGGCGCTGGTGTTCCTGGGCCTGGCCGGGTGGGTGGCCTGCTTCGGGGTCGGCTGAGCCCCGCTGGAGCGCGATTCAGGCAGGCCGGCTCGCCCGGCCTGCTAGACTGCCCGCCTTTGAACGACGCGTAGTGGTCTGGGGGATTGCATGGTGGAAGCTCTGGGGCGGATCGGCTTCGGCCTGTTCGGCCTGGTGGTACTGATCGGTATCGCCTGGCTGTTCTCGAACAATCGCCGCGCCGTCGACTGGCGGCTGGTGGTCACCGGCATCCTGCTCCAGATTGGCTTCGCCGCCATCGTCCTGCTGGTGCCCGGCGGCCGCGACGTGTTCGACTGGCTCGGCCAGGGCTTCGTGAAGGTGCTGAGCTTCGTCAACGAGGGCTCCAACTTCATCTTCGGCGGCCTGATGGACACCTCCAAGGTGGGCTTCATCTTCGCCTTCCAGGTCCTGCCCACCATCATCTTCTTCTCCGCGCTGATGGGCGTGCTGTATCACCTGGGCGTGATGCAGGCGGTGGTGCGGGCGATGGCCTGGGCCATCACCAAGGTGATGAACGTGTCCGGCGCCGAAACCACCAGCGTGTGCGCCAGCGTGTTCATCGGCCAGACCGAGGCGCCGCTGACCGTGCGCCCGTACATCCCCCGGATGACCGAGTCCGAACTGATCACCATGATGATCGGCGGCATGGCCCACATCGCCGGCGGCGTGCTGGCGGCCTACGTGGGCATGCTCGGCGGCAGCGATCCGGTGCAGCAGGCGTTCTACGCCAAGCACCTGCTGGCGGCCTCGATCATGGCCGCGCCCGCCACCCTGGTCGTGGCCAAGCTGCTGATTCCGGAAACCGGCACGCCGCTGACCCGCGGCACGGTGAAGATGGAAGTGGAGAAGACCACCAGCAACGTCATCGATGCAGCCGCGGCCGGTGCCGGCGACGGCCTGCGCCTGGCGCTGAACATCGGCGCGATGCTGCTGGCCTTCATCGCCCTGATCGCGCTGCTCAACGCCCCGCTGACCTGGCTGGGCGAAATCAGCGGCCTGCAGGCGATGCTGGGCAAGCCGACCAGCCTGTCCACCCTGCTGGGTTACCTGCTGGCGCCGATCGCCTGGGTGATCGGTACGCCGTGGGCGGACGCGACCACCGTGGGTTCGCTGATTGGCCAGAAGGTCGTGATCAACGAATTCGTCGCCTACACCGAACTGGCCAAGGTCGTGAACGGACAAGTGCCGGGCATGATGCTGAGCGACGAAGGCCGCCTGATCGCGACCTATGCGCTGTGCGGCTTCGCCAACTTCAGCTCGATCGCGATCCAGATCGGCGGCATCGGCGGCCTCGCGCCGGGGCGCCGCGCCGACCTGGCCCGCTTCGGCCTGCGCGCGGTGCTGGGCGGTTCCATCGCCACCTTCATGACCGCGACGATCGCCGGCGTGCTGACCCACTTCGGCTGATCGCCGCCTTCCGCTACCACACCGCCGGAGACGATGTGCTCCGGCGGGCAACCGCCCCGCCCGGAAAAAGCTGACCACCTCCATGCCCAGCGTCACCCTCGTCGGTTCCTTCAATGTCGATCACGTCTGGCGCTGCGATCAGCTGCCGGCGCCCGGCGCCACCATCGCCGGCCGCTACGACACCGGCCCCGGCGGCAAGGGCTTCAACCAGGCCATCGCCTCGGTGCGCGCCGGCGCGGACACGCGTTTCGTCTGTGCGCTGGGCGATGACGCCGGCGGACAACTGGCGCGCGGCCTGGCCGCGGACAACGGCGTGACGCTGATCGCGCAGGCATCGGCCGAACCGACCGGCACCGCCGGCATCTACGTCGATGCGATGGGACGCAACACCATCGTGATTGGCGCCGGCGCCAACGCGGATCTGTCGGTCGATTTCGTCGAGACGCAACGCGACGCGATCACCGGCGCCGGCGCGCTGCTGGTGCAACTGGAATCACCGCTGGACAGCGTGCTGGCCGCGCTGCGCGCCGCGCGCGGGCACGGGGTGCCCACGCTGCTCAATCCCGCCCCGGCCAACTCCGCGACCACCGTCGAGCTGCTGTCGCTGGCCGACGTGCTGACGCCCAACGAAACCGAGTTCGCCGCCCTGCTCGCCCGCCATGTCGGCGAACGGGTGGCGCCGGAGGATGTGGCCGCGCTGGACGGCCAGCGCCTGCACGCGCTGTGCCGGGAAGTGCTGCCGCGCGGGACGGTGGTCATCACCCTCGGCGCCACCGGCGTGTTCGTCTCGCACGCCGAGGAGCAGCAACGCGGCGATGCCAGGATGTTCTATCGGCATCCGGCCGAGTCGGTGACCGCGATCGACACCACCGGCGCGGGCGATGCCTTCAACGGCGCGCTGGCCGCGTCGCTGGTGCATGCACCGGACGCCGCGTTCGCCGAGCACGTGCGCTTCGCCAACCGTTATGCCGCGTTGTCGACCGAACGCGCAGGAGCGGCATTGGCGATGCCCACGCGGGCGGACGTGCAGGCGCGCTTCGGCGACTGATTCGTACCGCGGCGGCGGCGGCCACGGCTGTCACGCCTGTCCATTCCGGGTTTCGGCCAGCCAGCGCCAGAAGCGATCATCGGATTGGCGATCATGCAGGCTGGCGATCCGCCTGACGATGATCGATGCGGTCGCCGGGACGTCCAGATCCAGATCGCGTTCGACGTGGGCGCGGAACCGCAGCGGCGCCAGATAGTCTTCCGCCAGGCCATAGCCCATGGCATAGGCTTCGGCCGGCGCCATCGCGAAATAGTCCGGCGCCGACAGTTCCGGATAGCCCAGGGCCAGCAGGCGCAGCAGGTGCACCGGATCGTCGGCCAGTTCGCACAACAGCGCCGGCCCTTCGGGCGCGCCGACATGGACCAGCCGCTGGTGGCCCTGGTCGTCCAGCCACAGGCCGGCGCGGGAACCATCCAAGCCGGTATCGACGAACAGCACCAGGCGGTCGTTGACCCGCGGATGCTCGCTGCGCGTCCAGGCCCGGGTATCGTCCCTCGCGGGTATCCTCAGCGTCACCCGCGAGGACCCCGGTTCCTGGCCGGGATACAGGCGCGCGACCTGCCCGCTTCTTTCGCCGCCGACAAAGCCATTCGCGTCCAGCCAGTCCAGCGCCTGCCAAAGCAGGGGCGGCAGTGGATTGGTCACCGGAAAGGCTGCGGCGACACGCTCGGCGAAACCGCTCCCGCGCTTCATGCGGGACTCCCGAAGGCGGGCGCGGGGTCGTTGAGGTGTCCGTCCGGGGTCTCGCCCAGTTGTTCGACCAAACCAGCCAACTGACCGACGAAGCCACCCTCCTCCTGCTCCAGGGCCAACCGGCGGGCCGCGGGTAGCATGGTCAGCGCGACCGCCCTGACCCGGCCGCGCGGCGAGGGGAACGCGGCAGGCACGGTCGCCGCGCGCACGCCAACCAGGACGGTCACCAACCCGCTGGCGGAACGCCAGGCATCGGGCAGGCCCGCCACCCTCATCTGCAGACTGAAGGCGCCCTGCTCGCGCAGCAGCGACAGGAAACGACCGTGGGCCACCGCGTTCTGGCTGACCTGGTGGACCAGATCGAACAACCAGGAGGTCCCCGGTTCGGCCAGCGCGCCGCGCGCTTCGGCGTAGACCTCGATCCCCAGACCGGGCGTCGTCGAGCCCGCGCCGGCGGCGTCCAACGGATTGCCAGGATCGAAGGGGTCGAAAGGATCGGAAAGCCCATCGCTGAAGATCAGCGTGGTATCGGGACGCTGGATCACCCGCCAGGCCTGGCGCAGCGCCGGCCAGATCGGACCGCGGGTGAAGACAGGGTGCCGGGGCGGTGGCAGTGGATACGGCCTGACGTTGCCCAGGCCGGTGAAGAAGGCCTGGCGCGCCCCCGCCATCGCGGTCAGCGCGGTTTCGTTGAGCCTGGGCTCCTGCGCGGTGGCAAATGGCGAGGCAGGGTTCTGGGGCGCCCTGGGGGCGGCCGGTGGAAGCGATCCGGCCCCATCGGAGGCCGTGCTCGGTTCTATGTTCCAGCTGTTCATGGGATGGCGAGGACTCCGGGCGATGCGCCGGGGATTCCCCTCCCGGCGCGCCTCGGGACAAGACCATGCCGGCCGCCCCGGGGACCATCGGAAAGCTCCTAAAAGCCAGGACGCCGCGCCATTCCGGAAGCCGGCCCGCGCTCGTACCGATAACGTTTCTCATTTACAATGCCGCCGATTTCACTCCACCCCCATCCCATGCATTCCCATCGTCCCCATCTGCTGGCGGCCGCCCTGCTGGCCGCCCTCCCCGCCCTTGCGCACGCCCAGGCCGGCGCCACCGACGCGCCGGTCGAACTGGACCGCGTCAGCGTCTCGGCCAGCACCAGCCGCATCCCCGACTCCGCCGCCGCGCTGCCCAACACCATCACCGTGATCGACAAGGTCCAGCTCGACCAGCAACTGGCGCTGACCCAGGACCTGTCGCAGGTGCTGGCCAACCTGATCCCCTCGTTCACGCCCTCGCGGCAGAAGCTGACCAACGCCGGCGAGAACCTGCGCGGCCGCAAGCCGCTGTACCTGGTGGACGGCGTGCCGCAGTCCACCCCGCTGCGCGAAGGCGGCCGTGACGGCCACACCATCGATCCGGCGATGATCGAACGCATCGAAGTCATCCATGGCGCCAACGCGATGCAGGGCCTGGGCGCTTCCGGCGGCATCATCAACATCATCACCAAGCGCGCGCCGCGCAAGGACGGCGATCGCTTCCACGATGTTTCCGTGGGCGCCAGCACCGCGCTGCCGCACGAGAGCGACAGCACCGGCTACCGCGCTTCCTACGTGTTCGGCATGCGCGAGGGCGCGTTCGATTTCGTCGGCGGTGCCTCCTACGCCAGCGAAGGGCTGTACTACGACGGCGACGGCCGCGCGATCGCGGTCAACGACGTGCAGGGCGATCTGATGGACGCGCGCAGCCACAACCTGTTCGCCAAGGCCGGCTGGAACATCGACGAGAACCGTCGCCTGCAGCTCAGCGCCAACCGCTACGAGCTGGTGGGCAACAACGACTACGTGACGGTGAACGGCAACCCGGCCACCGGCCAGCTGGCGACCTCGGTGCGTGGCAGCAAGCCCGGCGAGGGCACCCGCAACCTGTCCACCTCGCTGAGCGTGGACTACACCGACAAGGACCTGGCCGGCGGCTACCTGCAGGCGCAGCTTTACTGGGTGGACTTCAAGGGCCGCTACGGCAGCACCGACTGGGAAGACTTCTGGGGCGACGGCCGCGACCCGCACTGGTTCGATCAGTCGCAGAACCTGTCCGAGAAACTGGGCGGCAAGTTCAGCTGGTCGCGCGGCAACCTGTTCGACCAGAACCTGCGCGTGACCCTGGGCCTGGACATCGCCCGCGACAAGACCCAACAGGAACTGGTGCGCGCGCGCATGGCCTGGGTGCCGGAGACCATCTACGAATCGTGGTCGCCGTTCGTGCAGGCCGAATGGTGGATGACCGAATCGCTGATGCTCACCGCCGGCCTGCGCCACGAGCGCGGCAAGCTGAAGGTGGACGACTACCTGACCGTTCCGGATCAGCGCACCAACCCGCCGGGCGTCCGCGGCACCCGCTACTTCGTCGAGGGCGGCGAACCGGAAACCCGGGAGACCATGCCCAACGCCGGCATCGTCTGGGAAGTCACCGACACGCTGAAGCTTTACGCCTCGTACTCCGAGGGCTACACCGTCGCCGACATCGGCCGCGTCCTGCGCGGCATCACCGCACCCGACCAGCGTGTCGCCAACCTCGTCGATCTACAGCCGGTCATCGCCGACAACCAGGAAATCGGCCTGGATTACGACAACGGCCGCTGGCTGGTGCACCTGGCGGCGTACTGGTCCGATTCGGACCTCGGCGCGCGCCTGAACTACGACACCGCCACCCGCACCTACAAGGTCGCGCGCGAGCGCACCGAGATCAAGGGCATCGACGGCAGCGTCGCCTACCAGGCCGAGAACGGCATGCGCGCCGGCGTCGCGTACGCACGCAGCGAAGGCCGCTACGACAGCGATCGCGACAACCGGGTGGACAGCGACCTGCCGGGCGTGAACGTCAGCCCCGACCGCTGGACCGCGTTCTGGGAAGTGCCGGTGACACCGTCGGCGGATCTGCGCCTGCAGGCCAGCCGCTCGCAGGATCGCAGCTTCGATTTCCGCGGTGTCACCAATCCCAACACCCGCTTCAACGGCTACACCACCGTGGATCTGCTCAGCCGCTTCCGCCTGCCGGTCGGCACGCTCAGCGTCGGCATCGAGAACCTGTTCAACGAGCAGTACGTGACCTACTACTCGCAGAGCACGCCGCGCGAGGACACTTATGTCGCCGGGCGTGGACGGGTGCTGTCGCTGAGCTGGTCGCACCGGTTCTGAACGGCCACTCCTGAACGGCTACCGCCACAACGCCCCGCATGCCGCACCGCCAGGCCACATCCGCTTCCACGCCGCCACGCCATCGCGTGCGCGGCGTGCTGAAGTGGGTGCACCTTTGGCTGGGGCTGATTGTCGGCACGGTGTTCGCGCTGGTCGCGCTGAGCGGCACCGTGCTGACCTTCCAGCGGGAAATCCTGCTCGCCCAGCATCCGGAATGGACCCGGCGACCGCTGCCGGACGCGGACACGCAGGCGCAGGCGTTCACCCGCCTGCTGGCCGAATGGCAGCCGCGCGGCCTGCGCTCGGCGGACATTCCCACCGCGCGCCTGCCGGTCTGGCAGGCGTATTTCCCGGACGGCGAACGCCGCTATTTTGATCCGGCCAGCGGCGAACTGCTGCTGATCCGCAACGCCGACAACGATCCTGTGCTGTGGCTGCGCGAACTGCACACCCACCTGCTGTACGGCGAAACCGGCGAGGATCTGCTCGGCATCTGCGGGCTGATCGCGATCTTCCTGCTGTTGTCCGGCCTGTACCTGTGGTGGCCGCGCCAGGGCGCGCTGGCCGCCAGCCTGCGCTGGCACGCCGGCCCACCGACCCGGCGCTGGCTGAGCTGGCACCGCAGCACCGGCGCGGTGCTGTTGCCGCTGCTGCTGCTGGCGACGGTGACCGGCGTGGCGATCGTCTATCACGACGCGGTCCGGCCGGCGCTGCGCTGGAGCTTCGACGACGGTCCCGAGGTGGTGTCGCCACTGCCGATGGCGCCGCGCGAAGCCGACGTCGACTGGGCCGCGATCCTGCGCGCCGCGCAGGCGGCGGTGAAAGGCGGCGAACTGCGGCGCATTTCACCGCCGGACGACCAGGACGCCCTGGTCACCATCCGCTACCGGGCCATCGGCGAATGGCATCCAAACGGGCGCAGCCAGGTCTGGCTGGATCCCTACGCCGCCCGCGTCGTCCAGGTCCACACCGCCACCCGCCAGGGCGCGGGCGCACGCATCGACGAGGCCATGTATCCGCTGCACGGCGGCTTCATCGGCGGCTGGCCGTGGCAATGGGCGGTGGCGGCGTCCGGCCTGCTGCCGCCATTCTTCCTGGTCACCGGCTTCCTGTTCTGGCGCGCGCGCCGTCGCCGTACCGTCACGGATCCTTAAGACGCCACGGCTAAGCTCGCCAGGCCACCCGTTTCCAAGGAGGACTCCATGGCAGGCAAGTTCGTGATCGGCAAGCGCAGCAACGGCGATTTCCAGTTCAACCTGAAGGCCGGCAACGGCCAGGTCATCCTGAGCAGCCAGGGCTACGCCGACAAGGCCGGCTGCAAGAACGGCATCGACTCCGTGAAGAAGAACAGCACCGACGACGCCCGCTACGAGCGCAAGGTGTCCAGCAATAACAAGTTCTTCTTCAACCTGCTGGCCGGCAACGGCCAGGTCATCGGCACCAGCGAGATGTACGAATCCGAATCCAGCCGCGACAACGGCATCGCATCGGTGAAGAGCAACGCCCCGGATGCCGAGGTGGTCGACGAGACCGCCTGATGTCCTTCCGCGCGGCCCGGTCCACCACCGGCCGCGCCTTCCCGTTCCTTCGTTTCCATCGGCAACCAATCGCCGCGCTTCCGCGGCGCGCGCCCGATCCGGCACGCTGACCGTCCGCGCCGCGCGCGCGGCGTCTGCTGCGACCTTCCGTCGCATTGCCCCTCCTCCCGCGCCTCGTCCAGGATCGGGTCCCGACTCCGGAGATTCGCATGGAAGGCAATATCGCGCTGTTGTTGGCCGCGGCGGGCACGGCGCTCGCGGCGCTGCTGCATATCGGCTGCATCGCGTTCGGTCCCGCCTGGTACGACGCCCTGGGGGCCGGCGAACGGATGGTCCGCTGGTCGCGCGAACGCCGATGGCGGCCGACGGTCATCACCGGCGCGATCACGCTCGTTCTGGGGGTCTGGACGCTGTACGCGCTGGCCGGCGCGGGAATGCTTCCCGCCCTGCCGGCCACCCGCTTCATCCTGCCCGCGATCACCGCCGTCCTGCTGTTGCGCGGAATCGCGGGCGTGGCCATCGCCGCGCTTCGGCCCGGCTACAACGGTGTCCGCTTCTGGATCGTCAGTTCGGTCGCCTGCCTGGGACTCGGCGGGTTCTATCTTGCCGGCACCCTGCAGGCCTGGCCCAGCCTGTAGGTACACGTTCCCGCGCGTCCGCCGCACTACAATGCGCGCATGCAGATCGGTCCGCTCCGCATCGATACCCCGGTGATCCTGGCTCCCATGGCCGGGGTCACCGACAAGCCGTTCCGCCAGCTGTGCAAGCGGCTGGGCGCCGGACTGGCCGTGTCGGAAATGACCATCAGCGACTCGCGCTTCTGGAAGACCGACAAATCGCGCCGGCGCATGGACCACGACGGCGAGCCGGCGCCGATCAGCGTCCAGATCGCCGGCACCGAGCCGCGCCAGCTGGCCGAGGCCGCGCGCTACAACGTCGATCACGGCGCCCAGATCATCGATATCAACATGGGTTGCCCGGCCAAGAAGGTCTGCAACGCCTGGGCCGGCTCGGCGCTGATGCGCGACGAAGCGCTGGTGGCGCGGATCCTGGAAGCGGTGGTGGGCGCGGTCGAAGTACCGGTGACCCTGAAAATCCGCACCGGATGGGATTGCGACCACCGCAACGGGCCGGTGATCGCGCGCATCGCCGAGGCCAGCGGCATCGCCGCGCTGGCGGTGCACGGGCGCACCCGCGACCAGCACTACACCGGCCAGGCCGAGTACGACACCATCGCCGCGATCAAGGCCGAACTGCGCATCCCCGTGTTCGCCAACGGCGACGTCGACTCGCCGCACAAGGCCGTGGCCGTGCTGAAGGCCACCGGCGCCGACGCGGTGATGATTGGCCGTGCCGCGCAGGGCCGGCCGTGGATCTTCCGCGAGGTGGCGCATTTCCTGGCCACCGGCGACCTCCTGCCCGCACCCGCGCTGTCGGAAGTCCGTGACGTCCTGCTCGGCCACCTGCATGCGCTGCATGGGTTCTACGGCGAGGCGCAGGGCGTGCGCATCGCCCGCAAGCACCTGGGCTGGTATGCGAAGGATCGTCCCGAGAACACCGCCTTCCGCGCGGTGGTCAACCGCGCCGAAACCGCCGAAGCGCAGATCGCGCTGACCACCGATTACTTCGACGCCCTGATCGCGGGCGTCGTCCCGGAGCTGCCCGCCGCCGCCTGACCGGAGCCGTGCCATGAGCGAATCCCCGTCTCCCGCGTACCTGCACGGTTTCTCGCCGGTGGAGCAGGCCCGCCTGATGAAGCAGGCACGGCTGGCCGAATCCACCATCTTCAGCCGCATCGACTACACCGGCGTGCGGCGGGTGCTGGAAGTCGGCAGCGGAGTCGGCGCGCAGACCGAAATCCTGCTGCGGCGGTTCCCCGACATCCACGTGACCTGCGTGGACCTGAATTCGCTGCAACTGGAAGCCGCGCGCCGCAATCTGGCCCAGATGCCCTGGTGCCGCGAACGCTACGAGCTGCACCAGGCCGATGCCACCAACCTGCCGTTCGAACCACGCACCTTCGATGCCGCGTTCCTGTGCTGGGTACTGGAACACGTGCCCTCGCCGCAGCGGGTGCTCAACGAGGTGCGCCGCGTGCTCGCGCCCGGCTCGCCGGTCTACGTCACCGAGGTGATGAACTCCTCGTTCCTGCTGCATCCCTACTCGCCCAACGTTTGGCGCTACTGGATGGCGTTCAACGATTTCCAGTACGACAACGGCGGGGATCCGTTCGTCGGTGCCAAGCTCGGCAACCTGCTGCTGGCCGGCGGTTTCCGCGACGTGCAGACCGAGATCAAGACCTTCCATTTCGACAATCGCGAACCGGCGCGGCGCAAGACCATGATCGCGTTCTGGGAGGAATTGCTGCTGTCGGCGTCCGAGCAGTTGCTGGAGGCCGGCCGGGTCACCCCGGACGTCGTCGAAGGCATGCGCCGCGAGATGAACGATGTGCAGAACGATCCGAACGCGGTGTTCTTCTACGCGTTCGTGCAGGCCAGCGCCACGGTCTACTGACTATCCGTACCGCCGGACCGCTTCACTCACGGCGCCCCCGGGATCGCGGTCTCCGTCGGCGGTTCCTCCACGATGACGCTGCGCAGGGTGCGCGCATCGGCATGCCAGATGCGATGCCACATCGCCGCCAGCAGCGTCCGCAGCCCGCTCCAGCCGGATATCGGCGCCCGCCAGGGCTGCTGCACCGGCGGCATCGGCTGCCAGCGGCCCCCCTGCCGTCGCGCGACCTCGAAACTGAAGTTGTAGTCCGGCTCCAGTCCCATCCGCAGGTCCGACAGCACCAGCACGCCGTCGTCCCGTACCCGCGCGCGCATGAAGCCGCGGTTGAACCATTGCAGGCGTTGCACGGCGGGAATCCCGCGGGCTTCGGCCAGCGCCTGCACATTGGACGGATATCCGCGGAATGCCATCGCGCCGCGATCCGAAGCAATCGAATACTCCGCCTCCACATAGCCGGAAGGCGTCATCGCCACCACTCGCCACAGCAGCGTGTTGAACGGCATCGGCACGCTGAAGTACGGCGCATCGCCCAGCCCCATCGCCGCCAGCGAGCGTTCGGCGACCCGATCGATCTGGGCCTTGGCCAGCAGCGACCAGCCCAGGTAAGCGCTGCTCAGCACCAGTCCGGCCAGCAACGCACGCCGCGCGGCGGTCCGGTCGCGCCACCACCACGCCAGCACACAGGCGATCAGCAGCCAGATCGTATACAGCGGATCGATGATGAAGACGCTCGACCACATCGTGGGATGCGGTTGCAGCGGCCACCACAACTGGGTGCCGTAGACGGTGAACGCGTCCAGCAGCGGATGGGTGATCAGGGCCAGCTGGATCGCCCAGAACCAGCGCGCTGGCGCCTGCGCGACGCGGCCGTTGCGTCGCTTGCACAGCCACCAGATCAACCCGCCCACCCACGGCAGCACGAACAGCGAATGGCTGAAGCTGCGGTGCATGGTCATCAATGCCACCGGATCGTCGGTGAGCAGCAGGATGGGCAGGCTGTCGAGGTCGGGCAGCGTGCCCAGCGCGGCGCCGGCCAGCAAGGCGGCGCGACGGTGACCGGCGGGGGCGATGGCGGCGGCAACGGCCCCGCCAAGGACGATCTGGGAGAGGGAATCCATGCCGGGATGCTAGCAGTTGGCTGGCTGGGGGGCGGGTGAGGCGAACAGCAAATCCCCTCAATCCCCCTTTTTCAAAGGGGGAGGTAACTCCTCAATCAGTACAGGCGGCGCCCCTTCCGTGCCCCCTTTGAAAAAGGGGGCGGGCGGCCGCGCAGCGGACGACGGGGGATTTGCTTTCGCGCCAAGTTCCCCGCGTTCAAGCCGCCTTCGCTTCCGGTCGCTCCAGCGCCACCAGCCGCAGGCGCGGCGGGACTTCGCTCAGTACCTGGCCGGTATGCGACAGCAGACGCAGGGTGCCGTCGGCTTCCTCGCTGAGCGCGGTGAGGCTTTCCACCCAGTCGCCGTCGTTGGCGTACAGCAGGCCGTCGCGCTGGAACAGCGCGGCGCGGTGGATATGGCCGCACAGGATGCCGTCGAGTCCGCGCCGGCTCGCATCGTCCAGGCCGGCCTGCACGAAGCGGCCGATGTAGCGTTCGGCCGCGTCGCTCTGGCGCTTGAGGTATTCGGCCAGCGACCAGTAGCGCAGGCCCAGCCGGCGGCGGATGCGGTTGGTCAGGCGGTTGCCGGTGAGGATGCGGTAGTACAGCCAGTCGCCGAACTTCTCCTGCAGCCCGCCGAAATGGGTGATGCCGTCGTAGTCGTCGCCGTGGGTGACCAGCAGACGGCGGCCATCGGCGGTCACGTGGATGGCGCGGCGGCGCACCTGCATCGCCGGCAGCATCAGCCCGCAGAAACGGCGGATCGGACGGTCGTGGTTGCCGGGCACGTAGATCAGCTCGGTGCCGTTGCGCGCCAGCGCATGCAATTGTTCGATCACCCGATTGTGGGCGGCATCCCAGTTGGCGCGGCGTTGCGCCATCCACCACAAATCGACGATGTCGCCAACCAGATACAGGCGGCGGCAGCGCAGGGTCGCCAGGAAATCGGCGAACTCGGCGGCGTGGCAATGCTTGGAACCCAGATGGACATCGGAAACGAAGACCGCCCGCCGGATGCCCGCGTCGACGGCCTGCGGGCTCATGCCGGCACCGCCTCGACGGACGGCTGCAGATAGCGCGCCCGCTTCTTTGGCCGGATCCGATGCAGATCCACTTCGATCAAACCGTCGATGGAATCGCAGAAGGCCGGATCCACGCCGAAGGCGAGGAAGCGCGCGCCGCCGGGTTCGCACAGATCCGTGTATTGCTTGTACAGCATCGGCACGCTGGCGCCGAGCGCGTCCAGGTTGGCCTTGAGCACGCGGAACGCGGTATCGGCGTCCATCCCGCCGTAGCTCGGTGGCACGGCGGAATAGCGGAACGGATGCCGCGACACCGCATCGCGGCTGTCCACGCCGTAGTAGCGGGCGTAGTAGGAAACGATCTGCTCGCGCGCATCACGCGGCAGCGCCGCGCTCATCGACACCGCGCCGAACAGGTAGCGCACCCGCGGGTGCCGGCACAGGTAGGCGCCGATGCCCTGCCACAGATAGTCGATGCTGCGGCTGCCCCAGTACTCCGGGACGACGAAGCTGCGCCCCAGTTCCATGCCCTCGGCGATGCGCGGCAGCGCATCGTCGGCATAGCGGAACAGCGAGGCGGTATACAGGCCCTTCAGGCCGTGCTCGGCCAGCACCGGCGCGCCGCGCGCGATGCGGTAGGCGCCGGCGATCTTCCGCGCCTGTTCGTCCCACAGCACGATGTGCTCGTACCAGGCGTCGTAGGGATCCACGTCCAGGCGCTTGCCGGTGCCCTCGCCCACTTCGCGGAAGGTCAGCTCGCGCAGGCGGCCGATTTCGCGCAGCACCGGTGAATCCAGGGCCAGCCGGCCCACGCAGATGCGCTTGCCGTCGGTGGTGCGGCCCAGTCTTTCCAGCGCGTCGACCGCGACGGCCAGGCGTGCCGGCTCCACCGGCGGCACCAGCGGTTCCGGACTGACCGGTTCGTTGCGCTGCGCCTCGCGGCGACCCAGCGCGTACAGCGCGCGGCGTACCCGTTGCAGGGCGGTCTGGCTGTCCTCGTCGGCGGCGATGGTCATCGGCGTGCCGATTCGCAGGGCGATGCGGCGCTGGCTGCGCTTGAACATCTCGCGCGCCAGCAGGGCGGTACCGGCCGGCTTGAACAGCGCCGAGGCGCCATAGAAGAACGCGGAATTGCGCGCCTGCACCCGGATCGGCAGGACCGGCGTGCCGGTGCTGCGGGCGAACCGCAGGAAGCCGCGCCGCCAGCGGGTGTCGGTGATGCCGCGCGGTCCCAGCCGCGAGACCTCGCCGGCCGGGAACACGATGACGCACTGTTCCGCCTCCAGCGCCTGCTCGACCGCGCGGATGCTCTCCGGGCGGGGATTGCCGCCCAGGATGCGCACCGGCAGCAGCAGGCCGGACAGGTTGTCGATGCTGGTCAGCATGTCGTTGGCGACGATCCTCACGTCGCGGCGGATGCCGCCGACGAAGTCCAGCAGGGCCATCGCGTCCAGCGCGCCGGAGGGATGGTTGGCGACGATCAGCAGGCGCCCGGTCGCCGGCACCCGCGCGCGCTCGGCCGCATCGACCGAGTAGCGCAGGTTGAGGAAGTCGATGGCCGCCTGCAGGAAGGCGAAGTCGCGCAGATGGGCGTGCTCGGCCAGGAAGGCGTAGGCCTGGTCCAGCCGCGACCAGCGGCCCAGGGTACGCAGCAGCGGCCGGGTCAGGCCGGCGCGACGGCCACGGAACCAGTGGGGGTAGCGTTCGGCAATCTGCTGTTCCAGCGGGCGCATGGTCGCTCGGATCCGGCCGGGGTCGGCGGGTTTCGCCGCGCAGCCTGCGCCCGCCGCGCGACAGCCCGATGGCAGCGGCGTGGCGGTTGCATGACAGCCCGGGACGGCCCTGGCTTAACGCAAGGAACATCCTGAACGGCGCAGAATGCACGCACCGCCCGGCGCGTGTATCATTCGCGCCCATCTTTTCATCCGAATACAGGGATATAAGCCCGATGTCCAACTACCTGTTCACGTCCGAATCGGTCTCCGAAGGCCATCCGGACAAGATCGCCGACCAGATTTCCGACGCCGTGCTGGACGCCATCCTGGCCCAGGACAAGCGCGCTCGCGTGGCTTGCGAAACGCTGGTCAAGACCGGCGTGGCCATCGTGGCCGGCGAGATCACCACCTCGGCGTGGATCGATCTGGAAGCGCTGACCCGCAAGGTGATCCTGGACATCGGCTATGACAGCAGCGACGTCGGCTTCGACGGCGCCACCTGCGGTGTGCTCAACCTGATCGGCAAGCAGTCCCCGGACATCAACCAGGGCGTCGACCGCAAGAAGCCGGAAGAACAGGGCGCGGGCGACCAGGGCCTGATGTTCGGCTACGCCACCAACGAGACCGACAGCTACATGCCGGCGGCGATCCACCTGTCGCACCGCCTGGTCGAGCAGCAGGCCAAGGTCCGCAAGAAGAAGAACTCGCCGCTGCCGTGGCTGCGCCCGGACGCCAAGAGCCAGGTCACCCTGCGCTACGAAAACGGCAAGGCCGTGGCGATCGACGCGGTGGTGCTGTCCACCCAGCATGATCCGGACGTCAAGCAGAAGGATCTGGTCGAGGCCGTGCGCGAGCACATCCTCAAGCCGGTGCTGCCGGCCAAGTGGCTGCACAAGGGCACCAAGTTCCACATCAACCCGACCGGCAAGTTCGTCATCGGCGGCCCGGTGGGCGACTGCGGCCTGACCGGCCGCAAGATCATCGTCGACACCTACGGCGGCTGGGCCCGCCACGGTGGCGGCGCGTTCTCGGGCAAGGATCCATCCAAGGTGGATCGCTCCGCCGCCTACGCCGCGCGCTACGTCGCCAAGAACGTGGTCGCCGCCGGCCTGGCCGATCGCTGCGAGGTGCAGGTCTCCTACGCCATCGGCGTGGCCGAGCCGACCTCGATCTCGGTGACCACCTTCGGCACCGGCAAGATCAGCGACGACAAGATCGAGAAGCTGATCCGCAAGCACTTCGATCTGCGTCCGTACGGCATCATCCAGATGCTGGACCTGATCCACCCGATGTACCAGGCCACCGCGTCCTACGGCCACTTCGGCCGCAAGCCGCACGAGATCAGCTACCTCGACGGCGCCGGCAAGAAGCAGACCGGCACCGCGTTCTCGTGGGAAAAGACCGATCGCGCCGAAGCCCTGCGCAAGGACGCCGGCCTGAAGTAAGCCGGCACGCGCGAACGCCTCCGGAAAGACCCCGCTTCGGCGGGGTTTTTCTTTTCCGGTCCCGCGCCTCGCGTGAGCGGAAGGATGACGCTGACCGGTCCGGACCCCGCATTTCGTCTATTCTCCCTGCCATGGGGAAATCATCCGAACGACGACCGATTGCCGCGCGCGGCAGCGGCTGGGCGCGCGCATCGAGCGCGGCGCTGGCGCGCTCACGGGTCACGCCCAACCAGATCTCGGTGCTCAGCATCTTTTTCGCGGCGGTCGGCGCGGCGATGCTGGCATGGGTGCCCTCCACGGCCGGCCTGCTGCTGTGCGCGGCCTGCGTGCAGTTGCGCCTGCTGTGCAACCTGCTGGACGGCATGGTCGCGATGGAAGGCGGCAAGCAGACCCCCACCGGCGCGCTGTACAACGAGTTTCCCGATCGCATCGCCGATTCGCTGCTGATCGTCAGCCTGGGTTACGCCGCCGGCCTGCCCTGGCTGGGCTGGCTGGGCGCGCTGCTGGCCGCGCTCACCGCCTACGTGCGGGTGTCCGGCGGCAGCCTCGGGCTGGCCCAGGATTTCCGCGGACCGATGGCCAAGCAGCACCGCATGGCCGTGATCACCCTGGCCTGCCTGCTCGCCGTCGCCGAACGCCATTCGACCGGCACGGCGTGGGTGCTGCCCGCGGCCGCGTGGATCATCGCCATCGGTTCGCTGCTGACCTGCGTCACCCGCACCCGCGCGATCGCCGCACAGTTGCGTGGGAACACCTGAGATGGGTTCGCGCCTGCTCGCCGGCCTGGCCCATCTGTTCTTCGGCGCGTATCCGCGCTGGCAGGGCTCGCGGCCGGAGCCGCGCCAGCGGATCTATTTCGCCAACCACGCCAGCCATATCGACACGGTGGCGCTGTGGGCCGCGTTGCCGCCGGCGCTGCGCGCGCGCACGCGTCCGGTCGCCGCGCGCGACTATTGGGGCCATGGGCCGCGGCGCTGGCTGGCCCGGCATGGCTTCAACGCGGTGCTGATCGATCGCCAGCGCGCCACGCCCGATCAGGATCTGCTGGAGCCGTTGTATCAGGCGCTGGATGCCGGCGATTCGCTGATCCTGTTCCCGGAAGGCACGCGCAACCACGACATCCATCCGCAGGCGTTCAAGTCCGGTCTGTTCCATCTGGCGCGGCGCTATCCGCAGGCGGAGTTCATCGCGGTGTACCTGGACAACGCGCGGCGCTGCCTGCCCAAGGGCAGTTTGGTGCCGGTGCCGCTGGTGTGCACGGTGCGTTTCGGCGCGCCGGTCGCGCTGCGGCCGGACGAGGAGAAAGACGCTTTCCTGGAACGCGCCCGCGCGGCGGTGGTGGCGCTGGCATGAACCTGATTCCCTCCGACCTGCCGGTAGGCGGTTTCCTGCAGGCCGCCATCGCCCGCGCGCCGCAGACGTTCTGGGGTGTGATGGGCGGGATCGGCGCGTTGTTGCTGCTGGCCAGCCTGATCGGCTGGGTGCTGCACCTGCGCAAGCCCGGCCCGGTGATCGACAACCTCAACGCGCGCATCCGCGCGTGGTGGGTGATGGCGGCGGTGCTGGCCACCTGCTTCCTGCTGGGCAAGGTGGCGACGCTGCTCCTGTTCGGCATGCTGTCGTTCCTCGCCCTGCGCGAGTTCATCAGCCTGACCCCGACCCGACGCGGCGATCACCTGGCGCTGTGCCTGTGCTTCTACGTCGCCATCCCGTTGCAGTACTGGCTGATCGGGATCGACTGGTACGGGCTGTTCGTGGTGTGCATCCCGGTGTACGGCTTCCTGTTGCTGCCGGCGGTGTCGGCGCTGTCCGGCGACACCGAGGATTTCCTCGCCCGCAGCGCCAAGGTGCAGTGGGGCCTGATGCTGGCGGTGTACTGCCTCAGCCACGCGCCGGCGCTGCTGCTGCTGCGCATCCCCGGCTACGAGGGCCAGAACCTGATGCTGCTGCTGTACCTGCTGCTGGTGGTGCAGCTGAGTGACGTGCTGCAGTACGTGTTCGGCAAGTTGTTCGGCCGGCACCTGCTGGCGCCGCAGGTCAGTCCGTCCAAGACGGTGGAAGGGCTGGTTGGCGGGGGCCTGGCCGCCGCGGGGGTGGGCGCGGCGCTGTGGTGGATCACCCCGTTCACCCCGCTGCAATCCGGCCTGCTGTCGCTGTTGATCGTGCTGTGCGGCTTCCTCGGCGGCCTGGCGCTGTCGGCGGTCAAGCGCAGCCTGGGAGCCAAGGACTGGGGCGAGATGATCGAGGGCCACGGAGGCATGCTGGACCGACTGGACTCGGTGGTGTTCGCCGCGCCGATCTTCTTCCACGTGGTCCGCTACGGATTCGGGTAGAGCGGAGCTTGNTTGCCACAAGAGCGGCGGAGCAAGCTCCGCTCTACCGGGGGACCTTGGGAACAGCGGAGCAAGCTCCGCTCTACGCGGGTGGCCTTGGGGTAGCGGAGCAAGCTCCGCTCTACGGCCGGGCGGCGGTGGGGTACGGCCGGGTACAATGGCGGCATGTCCCTTCTGCAATTCCAGCGGGTCGACTTCAGCGTCGGCGGTCCGCTCCTTCTCGAACACGTCGATCTGTCCATCGAAGCCGGCGAGCGCGTCTGCATCGTTGGCCGCAACGGCGCTGGCAAGTCCACCCTGATGCGGCTGATGGCCGGCGAAATCCGGCCCGACGACGGCGAAATCCGGATCCAGGGCGGCGTGGTGGTCGCGCGCATGGCCCAGGAAGTCCCGCAGGACACCGCCGGCAGCGTGTTCGACGTGGTCGCCCAGGGCCTGGGCGACCTGGGGGCGCTGCTGGCGCGCTACCACCATGCCGTGGCCGAGGGCGACATGGCCGCGATGGGCGAGGCGCAGGCGCAGATCGAGGCCCGCCACGGCTGGGATCTGGATCGCCGCGTGCAGCAGGTGCTGGCCCGGCTGGAACTGCCGGAGGACGCCGATTTCGCCGCCCTGTCCGGCGGCATGAAGCGGCGCGTGCTGCTGGCCCAGGCGCTGGTGCGCAAGCCGGACATCCTGTTGCTGGACGAACCGACCAACCATCTGGACATCGAGGCGATCGCCTGGCTGGAAGGCTTCCTCAGGCAGTTCGAGGGCAGCCTGGTGTTCGTCACCCACGATCGCAGCTTCCTGCGCGCGCTGGCCACCCGCATCGTCGAGATCGATCGTGGCCAGCTGACCAGTTGGCCGGGCGACTACGACAATTACCTGCGCCGGCGCGAGGAACGCCTGCACGCCGAAGCGCAGGAGAACGCGCGCTTCGACAAGCTGCTGGCGCAGGAGGAAGTCTGGATCCGCCAGGGCATCAAGGCCCGCCGCACCCGCAACGAAGGCCGCGTCACCGCGCTCAAGGCGATGCGCCGCGAGCGCGCCCAGCGGCGCGATCTGTCCGGCAACGTCAGGATGGAAGCCGCCGCCGCGCAGGCCTCCGGACGCAAAGTCATCGAGGCCACCGACGTGACCCAGGCCTATGACGGCCGCGTCCTGCTGGATCGCGTGTCCACCACCATCATGCGCGGCGACCGGGTCGGCATCATCGGTCCCAACGGCGCCGGCAAGTCGACCCTGCTGAAGATCCTGCTCGGCGAACTGGTCCCGCAGCAGGGCGAGGTCAAGCTGGGTACCGGCCTGCAGATCGCCTACTTCGATCAGCACCGCAGCCAGCTGGACGAATCGCTCAACGCGCTGGAGAACGTCGCCGAGGGGCGCGACTTCGTCGAGATCAACGGCAGCCGCAAGCACATCATCGGCTACCTGCAGGACTTCCTGTTCTCGCCCGAACGCGCGCGCGCGCCGATCACCCGGCTGTCCGGCGGCGAACGCAACCGGCTGCTGCTGGCCAAGCTGTTCGCCCAGCCGTCGAACCTGCTGGTGATGGACGAACCGACCAACGATCTGGACGTGGAAACCCTGGAACTGCTGGAAGAGCTGCTGCTCGACTACAAGGGCACGCTGCTGCTGGTCAGCCACGATCGCGACTTCCTCGACAACGTGGTCACCAGCACCCTGGTGCTGGAGGGCGAAGGCCGCCTCGGCGACTACGTGGGCGGCTACACCGACTGGCTGCGGCAACGTCCGGAACCCGTCGTGATGGCGCCCGACCGGCCGGCGACGGCCGCGCCGGCAACGGCCGCGACTCCCGCCGCGGTGGCCAAGCGCAAGCTCAGCTACAAGGACGCGCGCGAGCTGGAACAGTTGCCTGGACGCATCGAAGCGCTGGAGGCGGATATCGCCGGCCGCACCGCGGCGATGAACGAGCCGGCCTACTACCAGCAGGATCCCGCCAGCCTCCAGCGCGCCAACGAACAACTGGCCGCGCTCCAGCAGGAACTGGAACTGGCCTACCAGCGCTGGGCCGAACTGGACGCCTGATCCCCCGCGTCTTCCTCCCCGCGCCACGGCTCTTGACCATCGCGCGGGCGCGCGCGATGTTGCGCCATGCCGACCGCTCACCCTTTCTCCGCCCTGCTCACCGACGATGGCCTGAGCCTGCAGCCGCGCGACTGGCCGTTGCCGCGGCCGCGCGCACGCCTGCTGCTGGTGCATGGCCTGGGCGAGCATTCGGGCCGCTACGCGCGGCTGGCGGAGGAATTGAACGCGGCCGGCATCGCGGTGCGCGCCTACGATCACCGTGGACACGGCCGCTCGGAAGGCCCACAGGGCGGCGTGGACGAACTGGCGCGGTTGCCACGCGACACGATGGCGGCGTTCCATGCCTATGCCGCCGAGGCCGACGACCTGCCGTTCCTGTTCGGCCACAGCCTGGGCGGGCTGGTGGCCATGTACGCGGTGTTGCTGATGGACCTGGCGCCGCGTGGCCTGATCGCCTCATCGCCCGCGCTGGCGACCCATGCCGGCGGCGCGCAGCGGGCGTTGGCACGCACGCTGTCCGGCTGGTGGCCGGGGCTGACGCTGCGCACGGGCCTGGCCGCGAGCCGGCTTTCGCACGATCCCCATATCGAGCGCGAGTATCTGGAGGATCCGCTCAACCATTCGCGCATCAGCGCGCGGCTGGCGCATTTCATCTTCACCGGCGGTCCCCGCGTGATCGCGCGGGCCGCCAGCCTGAAAACGCCCACGCTGCTGCAGTTCGCGGCCGACGACCATCTGGTTGATCCGGCCGGCGCCCGCGCCTTCGCCGCCGCCGCGCCCCAGCGCAAGCTGCAGGCACACGAATACCTGCGCCTGTACCACGAGATCTACAACGAGGCCGATCCCGAACGCAGCCGCGTGGTCGCGGATCTGCTGCGCTGGCTGGACCTGCAACTGGACAAGCCCAAGCGCGGCAGCCAGCCCTGACGGCGGAGTCCGCCGGGATGATTCGCCATCCCGGCGCAGGCCTCAACCGGTGTTCTGCACGCCCTGCGATACGCCGTTGATGCTCGCCACCAGTGCGCGCAACAGGGTGTCGTCCTCGCGCCCGGTCTCGCGCCAGCGCCGCAGCAGATCCGCCTGCAGCACGCTGATCGGATCGATGTAGGGATTGCGCAGGCGGATCGACAGCGCCAGTCGCTGATCGTGCTGCAGCAGCCATTCGTCGCCGGTCAGGCGCAGGACCCAGTGCAGGGTCAGCGCATGCTCGCGCTGGATGTGCGGGAAGAACTCCTCGTGCAGGTCGCCGGCCATCCGCGAGAACATCCCGGCGATGCTCAGATCGCCCTTGGCCAGCACCATCGAGATGTCGTCGAGGAAGGTGCGGAAGAACGGCCAGTCGCGCGCCATCTCCAGCACCGCGTCCTCGCCATGCGCATCCACCGCCGCCTGCAGCCCGCTGCCGACGCCGAACCAGCCGGGAATCACCGCGCGCGCCTGGCTCCAGGCGAATACCCACGGAATCGCGCGCAGGTTGCCCAGCGCCGCATCCTGGCCGAGCCGGCGCGAGGGCCGCGAACCCAGCGTCATCCGTTCGATCACGTCGATCGGCGTGGCGCTGCGGAAATAGTCCATGAAACGCGGCGCGCCGACGAACCCGCGATAGACCTCGCTGCTATGGCCCGCGACGGTGTCCATGATGTCCCGCCAGCCCGGTTCGCGCGGCTCCAGCGGACGCGGGCGCAACGAGGAGGCCAGCACCGCGCCGACCGATTGTTCCAGCGAGCGCAGCGCCAGCGCGCGGATGCCGTACTTGCGATGGATGACCTCGCCCTGCTCGGTCACCCGCAGGCGGCCATCGACGCTGCCGCGCGGCGACGCGTCGACCGCGCGGGTGGTCTTGCCGCCGCCGCGGCTGATCGAACCGCCGCGGCCATGGAAGAAGGTCAGCTTGATGCCGAGTTCATTGGCGGTCTGCAGCAATTCGACCTGCCCGCGCTGCAATCCCCAGCGCGAGGCGGCGATGCCGCCGTCCTTGCCGCTGTCGGAATAGCCAAGCATCACCATCTGCACGTTGCCGCGCGCGGCCAGGTGCGCGCGGTACACCGGATCGGCCATCAGGTCGCGCAGGGTCTCCGGGCCGTGGCGCAGATCGTCCACGGTTTCGAACAGCGGCGCGATGTCCAGCGGCACGTTGCCATCGTCGTCGACCAGCCCGCCGCGACGCGCCAGCGCCAGCACGGTGAGCACGTCGGCGCGGTTGTGCGCCATGCTGATGATGTAGGCGCCCAGCGCGTCGGTGCCATGCCGGCGGCGCGCATCGCCCAATGCGGCGAACACCGCGTCCAGGCGTGGATTGCCCTCGTCCTCCGACGCCGGCAGCACCTGCTCGCCGCTGGCATAAGGTGCCAGCAGCGCACCGCGCTCGACCGCGTCGCGCGATTCCCATTCCGAATCCGCCAGCGCCGCCGCGACCGCGCGCGCGTGCACGCTGGATTCCTGGCGCACGTCCAGCCGCGCCAGGTGGAAGCCGAAGCTGCGGATGCGCCAGGCCAGCCGGCGCACCGCGAACCAGCCGGCGTGGATGCCGCGGTTGTCTTCCAGGCTGCGCAGGATCAGATCCACGTCGGCGGCGAGTTCATCGGGCCCCGGGTAACCCTGCGGCAGATCTTCCAGCGTCGCCTGCAACCGCGCCCGCATCAGATCGTTTAGCAGGCGATACGGCATGTCGCCGTGGCGCGGGCGCGACTGCGCGGCGGCCTTCGGCAGCAGTTCGCGGTATTCGTCCACGCGCGCCAGCACCTCGGCCGACACGCCGACCAGCGAACTCGACTGGCTGAGCAGCGTGGTGAGCTGGCGCAGTTCCTTGATATAGCGGCGCAAGATCACCGCGCGCTGCGCGTTGAGCGTCGCGGTGACGGTGCCGGCGTCGACATTCGGATTGCCGTCCATGTCGCCGCCGACCCAGGTGCCGAAGCGCAGCAACCGGGGCAGATGGCGGGTGATCGCCGGATGTTCGCCGTAGACCTGGGTGATCGCGCTTTCCAGCGTTTCGTACAGCACCGGCATCACCCGGTACAGCACTTCGATCAGGTAGAAGCCGACATGCTCGCGCTCGTCCTCGACGCCGGGACGCACCGGCGAGGAGTCGGCGGTCTGCCAGGCCGAGGTCAGCGCCATCCGGAAACGCGCGGTGTCGGTGGCCTGTTCGCCAGGCGTGCGGGTGCCGTCCAGCCCGTTGACCAGGCTGGCGACCATCAGTTGTTCCTTCTCCAGCAGCGCACGCCGGACCGCCTCGGTGGGATGCGCGGTGAACACCGGCTCGATGTCGATGCGCGGCAGCCATTGCGCGAGTTCGTCGATGCCCACGCCCTGCGCCTTCAGTCGCAGCAGCACGTCCTGCAGGCCTTCCGGTTGCGGCTTGCTGCTGTCGGTGCGCTGGTAATCGCGGCGGCGGCGGATGCGGTGCACGCGCTCGGCGATGTTGACCACCTGGAAGTACGCGCTGAACGCGCGGATCAGGCCTTCCGCCTGCGTGGGTTTCAGCCCGGCCAGCAATCCCGCCAGCGACTGTGGCGGCGCGTCGCTCTGGCGGCGCGCGATCGCGGTGGTGCGCACGCGTTCGACTTCATCCAGGAACGCGGGCGATACCTGTTCGGCCAGCATGTCGCCGACCAGCGCGCCAAGCCGGCGCACGTCTTCACGAAGCGGTACATCGGGTGGAGCGAACTCGAGACTGCGGGGCGAATTCATCGAGGCGGCAAACCGGACGTCGGGGTGAGCTCCCAACACTACCCCAATTCGGTCGCCGTTTGCTGCACCGCCGCACGCCTGTCCCGGGATATCCGCCGGGACAGCCGAACCGGACCGCAATTGGTCCGGTTCCGGTCTGGTTGCCGGTCAGCGCTTGGCCGCGGCCGGCGCGGCCTGCTTCACGTAGCGATCCAGCCAGGCGTTGGATTCGGCCAGCATCTGCAGGATCGATTCGCGCGCGCGGTAGCCATGCGACTCGTTCGGCAGCATCACCAGCCGCGCGGTGCCGCCCAGTCCCTTGATCGCCGCGTACATGCGCTCGCTCTGGATCGGGAAGGTGCCGGAGTTGTTGTCCTGCTCGCCGTGGATCAGCAGCAGCGCGTCCTTGATCCGATCCGCGTGGTTGAACGGCGACATGGTTTCGTACACGTCCGGGGCCTGCCAGAAATTGCGCTCCTCGGCCTGGAAGCCGAACGGCGTCAGGGTGCGGTTGTAAGCGCCGCTGCGGGCGATGCCGGCCTTGAACAGGCGCGTATGCGCGAGCAGGTTTCCGGTCATGAACGCGCCATAGGAATGGCCACCCACCGCGATGCGATCACGATCGGCCACGCCCAGGCGCACCGCCTCGTCCACCGCCGCCTCGGCGCTGGCGACCAGTTGCGGCACGTAGGTGTCGTTGGGTTCCTTGTCGCCCTCGCCCACGATCGGCACCGAGAAGTCGTCCCACACCGCATAGCCCATCGCCAGGAACGCCTGCGGCCCCCAATAGCTGATCGTGTTGAAGCGGTACGGCGAATCAGTCACCTGGCCGGCGGCCTCGGCGGATTTGAACTCCGCCGGATAGGCCCACATCAGCATCGGCAGGCGGCCGTCGCGTTTGGGGTCGTAGTTCGGCGGCAAGTACAGCGTCGCGGTCAGATCCACGCCGTCCTTGCGCTTGTAGCGGACCTGCTGCTTCTTCACGCCCTTCAGCTGCGGGGTCGGATGCGGGAAGCGGGTCAGCGCGCGCGGCTCCGCCGCGCCTTCGGCGATGAACAGGTTGGTTGGCTCGTCCGGCGATTCGCGGGTGATCAGCAGGCGCTGGCCATCGGCGTCCAGCGGTGCCACCGGCACAGCGTAGTAAGGCGCCTGCGAATGGAACAGGCGGGTCTTGCCGCCCTGCTCGAGATCCACCTTGTCGAGGAAGGGACGATCCCCTTCCGGCGACGCGCCGTCGCCAATCCGGTAGATGCTGCGTCCATCGGCGGCGAGCATCAGGCGCATTTCACCGCGTTCGTCCTGCGCCAGCACCGGCTGGCCGGGATCGTTGTAGCGATCCTCGTAGGAGCCCTCGCGGATCAGCTTCGGTGCCTGCGCCGCGTCGTCCGGCGCTATCCGCCATTCGCGGATCTGGCGGTTCTTCCACCACGCCTCGCTGATCAGGGCCAACCGGCCATCGCCCCACTGGATGTCGGCCAGGCGCATGCCGAGGCGCGCCAGCGTCACCGGCGGCTTGTCGAAGGGCGCGGCCTGCATCATCACCGCGTCGCGGATGGCCGCTTCACGCGAAGGATCGCCGCCGTCCTGGGCCTCGGCCCAGACCAGCGTGGCGTCGGCGTCGGCCCGCCACTGGATGTCGCGCACGCCGGCGGGCACCGCGTCGTTGCCGGGCGGCAGGCCTTCGATCAGCGGCAACTTCGCCACTTCGTGGACCAGCCGTCCCTGCATGTCCAGGACTTCGATGCGGGTCGGGAAAGAACTCACCGGCACCAGGTACGAGAACGGCCGCTCGACGCGGCGGCGCAGGATGTAGCGGCCATCCGGCGAAGCCGACAGCGACAGGTTGAGATCAGGATTGCCCAGCGATTTCACCGCGCCGGTGAGGTCGACCAACGCGGCCTGCGAGCGCAATTGATATTCCAGCAGGCGCGCGTCGCCTTCGTTGCGGAGCATGTCCTGGTAGGTGCGGATCTGCACCACGCCGCCGCCCGCCTGGGTCTGCTGCACGTTGGGGCCGGACGGTACCCCGCTGCGTTCGGGTGCCTCGCCCTGTCCCTGCGGTTGCAGCTGGACCAGCAACCGGCTGCTGTCGCCCAGCCAGGCATAGCCGCGGCCGACGACGGTATTCAGCGGAAGATCGGTCAGCCGTCGCGCGCTGCGCGTTCCCACATCGATCAGCCACAGCTCGTTGGCGGCCGATTGCGGATCGATGCGGTTGAACGCGATGTAGCGCTGGTCCGGCGACCAGCGGAAACCGACCATCGACAGCGGCTGCGGCAGCCCCTGGATGCGCAGTTCCTTGCCGGTGGCGATCTCCTGCAGCCAGAAGTCGGTGCCGAACGAGAACCGGCTGGCCGAATGGCTGCGCGGATGGATGCGCAGGCCGGCCAGTTTCAGCTCCGGCTGGGCGACCACGTCGATGCCCGGGAGCGTGGGGACCTGCATCAGGGCCAACAGGTCGCGGCGGGGGCTGACCGAGATGTCGGGACGGCGCGGCGCGTCGACGATGGCCCGCAGCGGTGCCGGCGGAAGCTGGTAGCCGGTGTCGGCGACCGCCGCGACCTTGGGTGCGGCGGCCGGCGTACGGGCGATGGCGGCCGGCGCCAGCAGGGTCATCGCCAGGGCCAGCGCGGCGATACGGGGCATGGAGGGCATTGGGACTCTCTCGCGACAAGGTTTCATTCGAGCTTAACAACCCCGATCCCGGTCGGGCCACGGCCGTCGGTCATGCCCGGGCCATCCATCGCTTCATCCGGAACAGCCGATATAATGGCCGCCCTCGCCGAGGGGCGCTGCGACCATGACGGGCTTCAGGAGAAGCATCGATGGCCAGGCTCGGCAGGACTTTTCTGTAACGGCGCCCGGTCAAGAATGCGAGCACAGCTCGCCCATTAACCGGAGCCGAACCATGAACGCCGTACGCCAGTTCTCCACCGAGGGTGACTACAAGGTCGCCGACATTTCCCTGGCCGACTGGGGCCGCAAGGAAATCGACATCGCCGAGCACGAGATGCCGGGTCTGATGTCCATCCGCCGCAAGCACGCCGCCGCCAAGCCGCTCAAAGGCGTGCGGGTGACCGGTTCGCTGCACATGACCATCCAGACCGCCGTGCTGATCGAGACGCTGGTCGACCTGGGCGCCGACGTGCGCTGGGCCTCGTGCAACATCTTCTCCACCCAGGATCACGCCGCCGCCGCGATCGCCGCCAGTGGCACCCCGGTATTCGCCTGGAAGGGCGAGAGCCTGGAAGAGTACTGGGACTGCACGCTCGACGCGCTGAGCTTCGGTGGCGGCAAGCTGGGTCCGGAGCTGGTCGTCGACGACGGCGGCGACGTGACCCTGCTGATCCACAAGGGCTACGAACTGGAAAACGGTTCGGACTGGGTCAACACCGCCTCCTCCAGCCACGAGGAGCAGGTGATCAAGAACCTGCTCAAGCGCGTGCACAAGGAGCGTCCGGGCTACTGGACCGAAGTGGTCAAGGCCTGGAAGGGCGTGTCCGAGGAAACCACCACCGGCGTGCACCGCCTGTACCAGCTGGCCGAAGCCGGCACCCTGCTGGTCCCGGCGATCAACGTCAACGATTCGGTCACCAAGTCCAAGTTCGACAACCTGTACGGCTGCCGCGAGTCGCTGGCCGATGGCCTGAAGCGCGCGATGGACGTGATGCTGGCCGGCAAGGTCGCCGTGGTCTGCGGTTACGGCGACGTCGGCAAGGGTTCGGCGCACTCGCTGCGCGCCTACGGCGCCCGCGTCATCGTCACCGAAATCGATCCGATCTGCGCGCTGCAGGCGGCGATGGAAGGCTTCGAGGTCAACACCATCGAAGACACCCTGGGCACGGCCGACATCTACGTCACCACGACCGGCAACAAGGACATCATCACCATCGATCACATGAAGGCGATGAAGGACCAGGCCATCGTGTGCAACATCGGCCACTTCGACAACGAGATCCAGGTCGACGCGCTGGTCAACTTCCCCGGCGTGCAGAAGGTCAACATCAAGCCGCAGGTGGACAAGTACGTGTTCCCGAACGGCAACGCGATGTTCCTGCTGGCCGAAGGCCGTCTGGTCAACCTGGGCTGCGCCACCGGCCATCCCAGCTTCGTGATGTCCAACTCGTTCGCCAACCAGACCCTGGCCCAGATCGACCTGTGGGCGAACAAGGACGTCTACGAGAAGACCGTCTACCGCCTGCCCAAGCACCTGGACGAGGAAGTGGCGCGCCTGCACCTGGAGAAGATCGGCGTCAAGCTGACGAAGCTGACCCAGGACCAGGCCGATTACCTCGGCGTGCCGGTGGAAGGCCCGTACAAGCCGGATCACTACCGCTACTGATCGCGGTTCCGGTCAACGGTTGCAACGCGACGGGCGCCTTCGGGCGCCCGTCGTCGTTCATGGACAGCAAGCCCGTTCAAGACGACGGCGCGCGGCGCGGCCAGCATGATCGCCTCCGACGACACGGACATCGCCCATGACCCCTGCCATCGAACTGCTCAAGCGACAGCGCATCGCCCATGCCGTGCACGCCTATGCGCATGATCGCGACGCCGGTTCCTACGGCGCCGAAGCGGTCGAGAAGCTGGGCCTGGACCCGGCCCGGGTGTTCAAGACCCTGCTGGCCGCCACCGAATCCCGCGAACTGCTGGTGGCCATCGTTCCGGTCGCCGGCCAGCTCGACCTCAAGGCGCTCGCCGAGGCCGCCGGCTGCCGGCGCTGCGACATGGCCGCCGCCGACGCCGCCCAGCGCGCGACCGGCTACCTGGTTGGCGGCATCAGCCCGCTGGGGCAGAAGAAGCGGCTGCGGACCTTCCTGGACGCCAGCGCGCAGTCGCTGCCGGCGATCCACGTCAGCGCGGGCCGGCGCGGACTGGAAGTGGAACTGGCCCCGGCCGATCTCGCGCGCCTGACCGACGCCCGCTTCGCGCCGATCGGTCGCGCCCGCTGAAGGGCGCCGCCCGCGGCCTTCGCCTCCGGTACGGGATTACGGCCGCCAGTTGGCGTTGTTCTCCCAGAATTCCACCGCGCGGCGATAGGCGTCGCGGTCCAGCGGCGTGCCGGAGCCGCCCTCCTCGACGCCCAGCGCGTTGCGCATCATGGTGATGGGCGCCATCGGGATCTCCTCGGGTTCGGCGGTATACAGGCAGCCGACCACGCCCCAGTCGGCGTCGATGGGACTGCCCTCGCGCGCCAGTTGCTCGCGGCTGTACAGGATCACCACCAGATAGCGCGCCACCGGCGGCTCCACGCCCTCGAACCAGCGCACCAGCACCGGCAGCTCCTCGCGGGTGCGGGCCTCGTAGGCCGATCGCAGCCGATGGCGGTTGCCGTCGGTGATCGGCACGGTCAGGCAGCGGGTGGAGGTCCAGTTCCGGTGCACGTGCAGCCGGCAGAACGGCGCATAGCCCGGCAGGTCCTTCAGCGGCGCGTGCCGGTTCAGATGCTGCTCGAACTGCTCCGGCGTGCAGTCCTGGATGGTGTTGCGGCGGGTCTCGCGGGGAAACAGGCGGGTGCGGGCGAACGGCGTGAGGACGATGGACATGGACGAGCGCGGTGAAAGGTCCCGCACAGGGTACCGCGTGGCCGCAAGCCGGCGGCCACAGCGTTTGCATATCCATCTTGATGGAGAGATATAATGGACGCGTTTCCGTCGCCCTGCCCGCCCATGACCGCCCTCAGCTTCGAGTTCTACCCCCCCAAGACCGACGAGCAGCGTGCCCAGCTCGACCGCACCGCGGAGAAGCTGAAGGGGTATGGTCCCGAATATGTCTCCTGCACCTTCGGCGCCGGCGGCTCCACCCTGAGCTATACCTCCGAGACGGTCCGCCATCTCAACCAGCAGCATGGCTTCTCCGCCGCGCCGCACCTGTCCTGCGTGGGCGGCAGCCGCGAGGAAATCCGCGAACTGCTCAAGCTGTACCGCGCCATCGGCTGCAAGCGCATCGTCGCCCTGCGCGGCGACCTGCCTTCCGGCATGGGCCACCCCGGCGACCTGCGCTACGCCTCGGAACTGATCGCGTTCATCCGCGCCGAGCATGGCGATACCTTCCACATCGAGGTCGGCGCCTATCCGGAAACTCATCCGCAGTCCGACGACGCGCTCAGCGATCTGAAGTACTTCAAGGCCAAGGTCGATGCCGGTGCCGATGGCGCGATCACCCAGTACTTCTACAACCCCGACGCCTATTTCCACTTCGTCGACGCCGCCCGCAAGCTGGGCGTGGGCATTCCGATCGTGCCCGGCATCATGCCGATCTCCAACTATTCCCAGCTCAAGCGCTTCTCCGAAGCCTGCGGCGCCGAGATTCCGCGCTGGATCGCCAAGCGCATGCAGGCCTACGGCGACGACGTGGACAGCATCCGCGAGTTCGGCGCGGACGTGGTCGCCAACCTGTGCGAACGGCTGATTGCCGGCGGCGCCCCGTCGCTGCACTTCTACACCCTGAACCTGGCCAAGCCCACCCAGGCCGTGCTGAGCCGGCTGGGACGCTGAACCACGGGTGGTGTGCGCGGCGTTGCGGTTGGCGCGCGCATGCATGAAGCTCATTGGCGGGCCACGCGTCGGCCGGTAGGCTGATGCGATGCGACTCATCCTCCTGCCGCTGCTTGCCGCCTGCCTGGCCTGGCCCACCGGAATCCTCCCCGCCAGCGCCCAGGATCCGGTGCAGCGCTGCACCACCATGACCGGCGAAACCGTCTACACCGACAAGCGCTGCGAGGACATCGGCGCGATGGACCGCCTGCCGGATCCCGCCAACGCGTCCACGCGCGGCGCCTCCGGCCTGTATCGCGGCACCTGTTCGCGCACGCTCAGCGATCTGGTGGCGCAGATCACCGCCGCCGTCGACGCGCGCGACGTCAACCGGCTGGCCGGCATCTACCAATGGAACGGGATCTCCGATCGATCCGCCCACCGCATCCTGGATCAGCTGGAAGCGGTGGTGCAGCGCCCGCTCATCGACATCGTCCCGATTCGCCCCGCCACGCCGGTGCTGGCCGAGGACGGCAGCGTGCTGGACGCCAACACCGATGGCTACTACCCGCAGACCACCCCGCAACGGCCCGTCGGCCTGCGGCTGGAGCAGACACTGAAGAACAGCGCGACGCCGTCGCGAACGGTGTTCGGCCTGCGGCGCGCCTACAACTGCTTCTGGATCACGCTGTAGGCACGATCGGAATGCGCCCGCCCGAGGAGGCGTTCCCGGTCAGGAAAAGCGAAGCGTGGCGATCACGCCGCGTTGCTCTCCCGGCTTCACCCCGACCCGCCAGCCATACAGATCGCAAAGACGACTGACGATCGAAAGGCCAATGCCGCCTCCCTGTGAATGACCGGCGTGGGTACCGCGGTAACCGCGTTCGAACAGACGGGCCGCGTCTTCCTTGCTCAGCCCCGGACCGGAATCGATGACTTCCACCGCCGTCGGCAACAACCTCACGACGACCTCGCCTTCCTGGGTGTACTTGACCGCGTTGCCGATCAGATTGCCCAGGGCCACCGATAGCGCGGCTTCCGGCGCATCGATCTTCAACCCGCAATCGCCCTCGACCCGGAGGTCCAGCGTCTTTCCACCCAACTGGGCGCGGTGCGCATCCAGCAGTTGTTCCGCCACCCGGCCAACGTCGGTGTTGCCGTGCCCGCGTTCGCTCCGCGACAGCAGCAGCAGGGCGCTGATGAGATCCGTGCATTGCTGCTCCGCGCGCTGGATGCGCAGGATGCGCGTGCGGGTCTTCTCGTCCAGGTCCTGGCGCGACAGCATCAATTCGACCGAGCCGCGGATGATGGCCAGCGGCGTACGCAGTTCGTGGCTGACGTCGGCGTTGAACTCGCGATCGCGCTGGACCACCTCGGTCAGGCGGTCGGAATAGTCATCCAGCGCCTTGGCCAGCTCGCCCACTTCGTCCTCGGGAAAATGGGGCGCCAGCGGTTTGGGATCGCTGCTGCCCTTGTAGGCGCGCAACCGGCGCGCCAGGTTAGAAACCGGACTCATCACGCGCGAAGCGGACCACCAGCCGATGATCAGTGACAACGCGCCGAACAACAGCACGGCCAGGTACAGCCAGCGCTTGAGCTGCACTTCGCCCTTGCGCGACTGGGTCATGTCATAGGCCAGGAAAAACCACTGCTCGGGGGCTTTCCTCACCGCCAGCTTGTAGGCGTACTCGACCCCGGTTTCATCGACGCCGGTGATGTTGTGGGTTCCGTCGCGCAAGCGAATCCAGTCGGGGAACTCGGTCCGCAGCCGCTCGCTGTCGGGTGCGAACACGTAGGCGCGTATCTGCTGGACCTTGATGTCCGGGTTCCCGCTGGGGTCCAGGTAGAAACGACGCATGTACTCGTCGATGTTCTGGTTCATCACGTCTTCCACCAGCTGTGTTTCCACGCGCTGGCGGGCGACGTCGGTCAGATAGGCGAACAGGCCGGTCAGGCCGGTGCCCAGCAGGAAAAACGACAGGATGATGCGGGTGCGAAGGCGGTGGCGGAACTTGCGGGCGCGCGCCGCCGCCGGGCGTCCGGGCTCAGCCGTTGCCATCGGGCGCGGCGATCCGGTAGCCGATGCCGTGGCGGGTCTGGATCAGGGGGACTTCGAACGGCTTGTCGACCACCGCGCGCAGGCCGTGGATGTGCACGCGCAGGGAATCCGAGTCGGGCAATTCCTCGCCCCAGACCCGGGTTTCCAGTTCCTGGCGGGTGACCACCGCCGGCGAGGCTTCCATCAGCGCCTGCAGGATCTTCAGCGCTGTCGGGTTGAGTTGCAGCAGCTTGCCCTGCCGGCGCACTTCCAGGGTGTCCAGGTTGTATTCCAGATCGCCGACTTCCAGCACCCGCGTCTGCACGCCCTTGCCGCGACGCGACAGCGCGTTGAGGCGCACTTCCACCTCCTGCAGGGCGAACGGCTTGATCAGGTAGTCGTCGGCGCCGGAGTCGAAGCCGGCCAGCTTGTTGTCCAGGGAGTCGCGGGCGGTCAGCATCAGCACCGGGGTCTGCTTGCGCGCCTCGTTGCGCAGCTTGCGGCAGACTTCCAGCCCGTCCATGCCCGGCAGGTTGAGATCCAGCACGATGGCGTCGAACTCGTGGACCACGGCCAGGTGCAGGCCGGTGACGCCGTCGGCGGCGAAGTCCACGGTGTGGCCGCGTTCCTCCAGGTAGTCCCCGAGGTTGGCGGCGATGTCGCTGTTGTCTTCAATGACCAGAATTCGCATGGCGGTTCCTGTGTTGGGATCCGTTCGACCCGTCCTGCGGGCCGCGGTTCCAAAAGTGAGGCCCTGAATTTAACAAATTCTCCCTGCACGGCTCCGTGCACGGATCAATCGGCCCCGCAACGCCCTCATTGCAAAGAAAAAGCCCAGGCCGGCGGGCGCCGACCTGGGCCAAGATGTGCCCCGATTACCGTAATCCTGTGCTTTCCGGAAGTAACCCAATCCAGGGAAGACGCAGAGCTGCGGTCGGGCAAGGCTACGCGGATTTCGACTAAAAAACCGTTAAAGCTCGCGTTAATTCCACGTGAAAACACCCTGTTCAGGCAAAGGTTCAGCCTGAACAGGCGGCCCCGTCCGCCAGGTGGTCGACGATGGCCCCCGCCACGTCCACGCCACAGACCGCCTCGATGCCTTCCAGGCCGGGGGTGGAGTTCACTTCCAGGACCAGGGGACCGCGCCTGGACCGGATCAGGTCCACTCCGGCCACGCCCAATCCCAGCACCTGGGCGGCGCGGACCGCGACCGCCCGCTCTTCCTCGGTCGCCGGGGCGGCCTCGGCGGTGCCGCCGCGATGCAGGTTGGAGCGGAAATCACCCTCGGGCGCCTGCCGGCGCATGGAGGCGATGACCTGGCCGCCGACCACGAAGCAGCGCAGGTCGGCGCCCTCGGCCTCGCCGATGAACTCCTGCACCACGAAATTGGCGTACAGGCCACGCAGGGCTTCCACCACGCTGCGCGAGGCGGACGGCTTCTCGGTCAGCATCACCCCGGCGCCCTGGGCGCCTTCGTTGAGCTTGATCACGTGCGGTGGCGGGCCGAGCATCGACAGCAGGTCGGTGGTGTCGTCCGGGTTGTCGCCGAACACGGTAATCGGCAGGCCGATGCCCTGTGCCGCCAGCAACTGGTGCGCGCGCAGCTTGTCGCGCGCGCGCAGGATGGCGTCGGACGGATTCGGGCTGAAGCTGCCCATCAGTTCGAACTGCCGCAGCACCGCCGTGCCATAGCGGGTCACCGAGGCGCCGATGCGTGGAATCACCGCCGCATACCCGGCGATCGGCTTGCCCATGTAGTGCATCGCGAACCCGTGCGAGGCGATGCGCATGTAGCAGCGCAGCGGATCCAGCACGCGCACCGAATGGCCGCGCTCGCGGGCCGCCTCGACCAGCCGGCGGGTGGAATAGAGCTTGCTGTTGCGCGAAAGGATGGCCAGTTTCATGGCGGGTCGCCGCGGCTGAGGCCCAGAGAATCGCACGTCCCCGGCAACCGTGGATGACGGCCCGGTGACATGGAAGGGGGGAAGGGAAAAGTGGAGCGGGTGATGGGAATCGAACCCACGTTAGCAGCTTGGGAAGCTGCAGTTCTACCATTGAACTACACCCGCACGGGAACGAGTCTATGCGGTGTCGGGGCGCCGATGCAATGCGGCGCCCACGAGGGGCGCCGCAAGGCAAAGCAGGTGATCGGTGGAATCAGAAGCCGCCACCCAGGCTGACGAACACGGTCGCATCGTGACCGTCCTTCTTGCCGGCCGAAACCCGCGCGCCGACGTCGGCGTCGAGGCCGAAGACCTGCGTGCGGGCACCGACGGTGAGGGTGCCGTAGTTGCGATCGAAGTTCAGGCCCGGCACCGCGTACGGCATCACGCCGGGCATCGACTGCAGGCTGGCGAACACCTGGCGATCGGCTTCCTCGAACTCGTGATCGTAGGTCAGCTGCGCGTACGGGCGGGTGTGCTCGGTGGCCTGGATGCTGGCTTTCCAGCCGACGCTGCCGATCAGCGAATCCAGATCCTGGTCGCCATAGGTCAGCGCGGTGGAACTGGGGTTGCTTTCCGAATAGCCGTCCAGCTTGACCCGCTGGGCGACCACGCTGACGACCGGACCGTGGCGCAGCTTGCCGTGCTCGAAATCGTAGCCGGCGCTGATCGCCGCGGTCAGGTTGCTGCCGTCCGGCGAACCACTGTGGCGGCGGGTGGCGGGACCGAACGGGATCTCGCGGTCCACGTCGTAGGACAGCCAGGTGTAGCTGACCTGGCCATTGACCCACATGCGATCCTGGTACCAGCCGGCAAAGCCGCCGAGGGTGGCATCCGATTGCTTGAAGCTGCCGCGGCTGTCGCCGAAGTCCATCTTGCCGCGACCGAAACCGGCGAAGCCGCCGAACACGAAATCACCACGCGTCCAGTCCAGGCCAAAGGTGCCGGTCGGGGTGATGCCGTCGAAATCGCCCTCGTCGTAGCGCAGTGAGTCGCCACGCAGGTCGCCCCACCAGCGCACGCCGTCGGATTCCGGCTTGGCGTCGATGTGGCTGGCGACGCGGTCGGCGCGCGAGCGGCCGATCACCGAGGCGGTGTACGGCAGCACGGCCAGCTGGCGCGGGCCTTCCAGCACCGAAATGGCGTACTGGCCCAGCATCTGGTGCGCGGTCATCGACGGATGCACGCCGTCGGCGAACGCATAGGTCGCCGCGGCGTTCGGATCCACGTAGTTCTGCGGTACGCACAACAGCGACGACACCGCGCCGCAGGCCGGCGTGGTCACGTTGGCGAAACCGTACTGGCCCGGCGCGGAAGTGATTTCGCGCAGGAAGTTGAAGGTATCCAGCGGGATGACCCGCAGGCCCTGCGCGGTCAGGCCGTTGTAGAGCGCGGCATTGTAGGTCGCGGCCAGCTGGGTGGCGCCGGCATTGTTGAGGAAGGCCGGCGTGCGGCCGAGGTCGGGGATGTTCGGCACCAGGATGTACTCGGCGCCGGCCTGCTTGAGGCCGGCGACCACGGTGATCTGCGACGTCACCGCCGCGCCGATGATGGCCGGCGTCTGCGACGGGTTGGCGACGGCCGCGAACAGATCGTTGGGGCCGCCCCAGACCGTGTACAGCGCGCGCGCGTCGGCCTTGCCGCCGGTCGTGCCCAGATACGAGGCCAACTGGGTGGTCAGCGCCGGAACCGGCACCGTGATCGGACCGAAGGCCTGCGAACCATCCGTACCGGTGCGGGCACCACCCACCGCGTAATTGGTGCCGCCCTGGTTGGCGCTCACCGCACCCGTGCCGTAGTACTGGGCCAGGAATTCGGACCAGACGAAGCCCGGGTTGGTGGTGAAGCGGCCCGCGACAGCGGCGCCCGGGTTGAGCTGGACCAGGGTCGGCCGGAAATGTCCGCTGTCGGTCAGGCTGTCACCGAAGAAGATGGTTTGCGAGAAGGGGCTGCTCTGCGCGAAGGCAGGCGTCGCGGCAGCGGCCAGGGCCAAGGCCAGCAGGCGGCGCAACGGCCGTTGGGTCGATTTCATGGTGTTCTCCCGGGGCAATGTCGATGTTGTCGTTATGAATGCGATGCGGCGTGGGCTGCGTTGGCCGTACGGCGGCGCATGGGAGGCTATCGTTCCACCAAGGCCCGGGGCGTTCACGCTGCAACGCGGCAAACCGGCGTGCACCGGCACGGCGGGGCGGCGACAATAGGCGCATGAACATCGTATTGAACGGCGAAGCCCGCCACATCCAGGCCGCGCTCACCATCGCCGGCCTGCTGCAATCCGAAGGCCTGGCCGAACGCCGCGTGGCCGTCGAGGTCAACGGCGAAATCGTGCCGCGCGGCCTGCATCCCTCCCACGCGCTGCACGACGGCGACCGCATCGAGATCGTCCACGCGCTCGGCGGCGGCTGAGCGCCGCCGGCCGCCCGCTCAGCCCGCGGGCGGTTCGACGTAGATCGGATTGCCGAGCAGCCAAAGGCGGCCATCGGCGCCGCGCACGTTGGCGCGCACCCAGTGCCTTGCGCCATCGCTGCGCCAGGTGAACCGCAGGACCTGCTCATGCGCGCCGGTCGGGATGGGACGGCGTTCCACGATCCGGCCATCCACGATCAGTTCGGCGGTGGCGCCGCCCACCGCGCTGGCGCGCAGGACGAACGCGGCTTCGCCATCCGCGGCCACCGGCAACGCCTGCCCCATCACCGCGCGCACCTGCCCGGCCTCGGCTTCCCAGCTCATCGCGCGATCGCGGCTGCCCTGGACATCGACGAACACCTGGCCCTGGCGGATGCCGTCCAGGATGGCCGGCATCGACAGTTCCGCCGCCCGCACCACCGTGACCGGCGTCCCCAGCGCCGCGCCGCCGGCATCGGTGACCTCCCGCAGCGCATCGTGATTGTCGCTGCCGCCGATCGCGGTGAGCCGGTGTCCGGCCGACAGCTGGCGCTCCCAGAACGGAATGCCCGACCACTCGCTGTCGGCGTCGGCGCCGTTCACCACTTCGACCGCCTGGATCCGCGACAGATCCGTCGTGTCCGGCGCACTCCAGCCGCAGCCCATGCAGGCCTCGCCGGAGGGGCGGATGGGATGATTGATGGAGACGATGCCCTGCCCCCGAGTCTGCGCCAGCACCGCGTTCCAGTCCGGCACCTCGGCCGACCCCACCCTGAAATCCAGCGACCCGATGCTGCCGATCCAGTTGGCATGGCCGCTGAAGGTCGTGATCTCGCGGCCCGGCATCAGCAGCAGGCGATCGAAGTACGGCTGCAGTTCGCGCAGGCCGTTGGCCTGCGACATGGTGTTGTGATCGGTGACGGCGATGAAATCCAGTCCGCGTCGCGCGGCTGCCTGTGCGGTCAGGAACAACGGGCAGGGCACGCGCGTGCCGGCCTGGCTGGCGCAACCGCCATCGCTGTGCGCGTCGTGCATGTGCAGATCGCCGCGATACCAGCCCGCTTCCCCGCGCAGGGGCGCCTCGGCGCGGGTGTCGTCGAACCACACCCGTGCGGTGAAGCGATCGTCCGCATCGGCGCGGACATTCGGAAAGCCCAGCAGCAGCGACCAGGTTCCCGGCGTGATCGGCCCGGGCAGGTAGGAGGGCGTGGCGTCCGTCGCCGATACCGTGAAGCGCTGCTTGTTGCCGCCGCTCCAGCCCCGGAATCCGTCGCGTCCACGGAAGCCGTCCGGCCCCAGCAGGCCGAGATCGACCGTGGTCCGGCGTTCGCGTCCGCTGTACTCGAATTCCACGGTGATGCGGCCGGTGCCGGCGGGCACCTCGAACGGCAGCAGGCGGTAGCTCTGGTGATCACCTCCACGGATGCTGCCTTGCAGGATCCGATCCGGCGCTTCCCCGGCGCGCAGCGAAAGACAGCACAGCAGCAGGCCCAGCAGGGCGACAAGTCGTTGCATCACGGAGTTTCTCCAATGGCGAGGCCCGCGCAGGGATCATCCCCGGGCCGTGGACGGCAGCGGGCGATGCCGCCGCCCGGCAAGGCGACGCGGTATTCGCCGAATCGGGCGTCCGCGTCGATGTAGTCGGTGGATACGATCTGCGCGCCGCTGGCGAAGGCGGCGTCGCGGCGCCGGGCATCGCCGGCGCGCGCTTCCCGGGTGTCGGCGTCGGCGCGCGTGCGCACCAGCAGGCCCGCTGCCAGCGCCTGCCGGATGGCTTCCGCCTGGTCCCGCGGGTCGTTGAGCGTGCGCCAGCCGGCCGCCGCCGAATCCACGCCGGTGTTGACGAACATCACCCGGCCTTCCAGTTGCCTGCGGGCGCCGCGGTACCGCGACACCTTGGCCTCGTCTTCGTCCAGCGCGAACAGGAAGCGCCCGCGCGCCTGGCCCAGCGTCGGCCAGCGTGGAGGGTCGCCGGCGCCCAGCACCTGATCCGGCAGAATCAGTTCGGCCTCGGAAAACACGTCGCGAATTTCGGCATCCAGCGCGTCGAATGCCGCGGTGTCGAATGGCAACGGCTGCACCTGTCCCGGCGCGGACGGTCCGTCCTTGGCATTGATCTGGACGATGATCGGTACATGCCGGGGATGCGCGCGCGACCACGCCCGCAGTTGCCGCAGGCATTCGCGGAACGGCTGGCATCGGCTGCGCCAGTCGATGTCGGCCAGGTGCATCACCTTGAAGCCCGGCTGGCGCATCGATCGCGCCAGTCCGGCCGGTGCATCCGCGTGCGCGAAGCGTCCACCACGCGGGTCGTGGTAGACATCCAGCTCGAAACCGCGCACACCGCGCGCCAACTGTTCGGCCAGCGGACGATGCGCGTAGTCGATGCCGTCCGCGCCACGAGGATCACGTGCGCGGTGCGCCGCCAGTTCGTGGCCGGGCAACGCGCGCTTGTAGCTGTTGTGCGTGGCCAGCAACTGGATGTCGTCCAGGCGCAGGTGCCGATCCATCCAGGCCTGCGCGCACCCGACACCTGCCCCCGCCGCGTCGGCCGCGGTGAAGTCGCAGGCCGCCGACGCCCAGGTCGCCGGCAGCCACAGCAACAGCGGGCGCAGTACCCGCCAGCCTCGTCCCGCCATCAGAACGCGCTCACTAGAAGCGGTACATCAACGCCAGGCGGTACGAACGCCCCAGCAGCGGACGCGCGATGAAGGTGTTGGCACCGGCGTCGCCGCTGGATACCTCGCCCGCGCGCGGGTTGCCCTCGGTCAGTCCCAGCGAGTTGTCCAGGTTGTCGACGTAGGCATACAGCGACCAGCGGTCATCGAAGGCGTAGCTGCCGCTGAGGTTGATCACGTCGTAGGACGGCAGGCGCACGCTGTTGGCGGTATCCACGTAGCGCTCGCCCTGGCGTTCGTAGGACGCCTGCAGGCGCAGCTTGCCACCGGCCAGGTTGAACCCGGGCACCACCCGCAGGCTGTTCTTCGGCACCCGGATCAACTGGTTGCCGACGAAATCGCGCAGCACCGGCTGGCCGTTGACCACTTCGGTATAGCGCAATCCGCGATACTCCGGTTCCTGCACCGTCGCGGTCATAGAAACGTCGAACCAGTCCACCGGATAGTAGGCGGCTTCCAGTTCCAGGCCGAAAGTACGGGTGTCGGCGAACAGTTCCTGCCGGGTCGAAGCCCCCGTGTTCGCATCGAACACGTAGTTGCTGTAGCCGACGTTGTCGTACCTGGTGAAGAACGCCGTGGCGAACAGATCGAACTTCTGGTGGGTGAACTTGTAGCCCAGCTCGCCCAGGTCCATGGTCTGGATCACCGGCTTGGCGGTCGCGTTGGTGATGAACGAACCCAGGTTCGGCAGGCGGAAGGTCGAGGTCCAGCGCGCGAACAGGCCGGAATACTCGTCGAACTGCCAGTTGCCGCCCAGGGTCCAGCCGACCTTGTCGAAGTCCCGGTCGTAGGTCGAGAAGCGGCCGTTGCCGATCCACATCTGGCTGTCGGTGACCGGACCGCCGGCGGTCAGGTTGGGCTGCACACGCCCCTCCACCCAGCCTTCCACGTTGACCTTTTCCCAGCGCACGCCGCCGTCGATGCGCAGCTTGTCGTTGACCTGCCATTCGTCGGCCAGGTAGAACGCGTGCGTCTGCGAGCGGCCGCTGGCGTTCTCCCATTCGTAGCCGTAGCGCCAGATGCCGTTGTCGCTGATGGTGCCCACCGGATTGCCGCTGGCGTCCACCGCCACCAGGTCCAGCAGGCGGGCTTTGTCGCGCGCGTCCAGCAGGACGGTGGAGGAATAGCGATCGAAGTCCTGATCCACCTTGGCGTAGTAATAGCCGAAGGTCAGGTCGTGGGACTGGCTGCCGAACTCGAAACGGCGCGACACCCGCGCGTCGTTCATCAGTTCCTTCACCGGCGCGGTGACGCCGCGCAGGCCGCCGATGACGATCAGGCCGTTGCCGTTCTGGTTGGCCGTGTCGTAGATCTGGCCGCCGTGGGTATAACGGAACTGCAGCGCGGTGGCGCCCGGGTAGCGGGCCAGCAGGGCCAGGTTGTCGCCGTTGGCCAGGAACGAACTGGCGCTCTGCAACGCGTTCGGGAACATGCCGTTGCGCTGGGTCTCGGTGTCGTTGTAGCGCAGGCTGTCGACGAAACGCCAGTCCCCCAGCGTCTTGTCGAACTTGACCGTGAACTGGTCGCGCTTGACGTGGGTGCCCTCGCCGTTGTCGAAATCGTAGATGCCGCCGTCGGCCATGCGCATGCGCACGTGCTCGGTTTCCGGCCCGGCCAGGGTGCCGTGGTTTCCGTCGAAGCCCGGCACCGCGCGGATCTTGCCGCCGATCGTGCGCATCGGAATGCCCAGGTACAGCATCACCTTGTCGTCCATGTGCTTGACGTCGAAGGACAGGCTGCCACCGTCCAGCGCGCGCACCAGGTTCAGTCGCACCTGGCCGCCGTCGTTGGCCTTGAAGCCCGGATCGCGCACACCGTCGTCCTGGCGGTAGTAGCCGCCCAGTGACATTTTCCAGTCCTGGCCAATCGGCGTGCCGACCCAGAAGTCGCCGCGATGCAGGCCGTAGTCGCCGACGGTGTACTTGAACACGCCCTCGGTGCGATCGCCCGGCTGGCGCGGGATGTAGTTGACCGCGCCGGCGGGCGCGTTGGAGTAGAAGATCGAGGACGGTCCGCCACGCACCACTTCGATGCGCTCGGTGGTCTCGTCGAGGCGGAACGCCTGGTCGCCGTTGAGATAGCCCAGCGCGGGGTCGTGCTGCACCGGCATGCCGTCATCGAGCAGGGTGATCGAACCGAAGCCGTCGACCGGCACGCCGCGCGCGCGCACGTTGCCGCTGGCCTCGCCGCCGGACGCCTCGACCCAGAAGCCCGGCACGCTCTTCAGCGATTCGGTGACGCTGGTGGGTGCCTGCAGGCGCAGGCGTTCTTCGTCGATGCCGGTGATCGAATAGCTGGTCTCGGCCTTGCTGCGTTCCTGCACGCCGGCGCGGCCGGTGACAATCACCGTATCCAGTTGCTTGGCGCTGGCGGTCGTGCCCGTCGTGGCCGTCGCGGCGGCCTCCTGGGCATGGGCGGGAAGCAGGCCGGCGGTGAGGCAGGCGCCGGACGCGAGGACGCAGCGAATCGAACCGCCGAGGCGGTGGAGGCGTATGGGCATGGTTGTTTCCTGGGGGAGGAAGAGCGATCGCGCGGCAGTGGCGCCGCGCCGTGATCGACGGGATGTTGGCCAGCGGATATGTCGTCGGGGTGACCGCGGCGGGTCAATCCGATGACCATCGCGACGCCGATCCCGCTTTTCCGGCGCCCCGCGTCGCTCCGCTCACGCACGCCCGGCCGGGATCGGCGATAATCCGCCGATGCCTCACGATACCCACACCGACCCGCTGGTCATTGCGGGAAAAAGCTACCGTTCCCGCCTGCTCACCGGCACCGGAAAATTCAAGGATTTCGAGGAAACCCGCCTGGCCACCGAGGCCGCGGGCGCCGAAATCGTCACCGTCGCGATCCGCCGCACCAATCTGGGCCAGTCGCCCAACGAGCCCAACCTGCTCGACGTGCTGCCACCGGATCGCTACACCATCCTGCCCAACACCGCAGGCTGCTACACCGCCGACGATGCGGTGCGCACCTGCCGGCTGGCCCGCGAGCTGCTGGACGGCCACACCCTGGTCAAGCTCGAGGTACTGGGCGACCAGAAGACCCTGTACCCCGACGTGGTGCAGACCCTGGCCGCGGCCGAGCAACTGGTGGCAGACGGTTTCCAGGTGATGGTCTACACCAGCGATGACCCGATCCTGGCCCGCCGGCTGGAGGACATCGGTTGCGTGGCGGTGATGCCGCTGGCCGCTCCGATCGGTTCGGGCCTGGGCATCCAGAACAAGTACAACCTGCTGGAAATCATCGAGAACGCCAAGGTCCCGGTGCTGGTCGATGCCGGCGTGGGCACCGCCTCGGACGCGGCCATCGCAATGGAGCTGGGCTGCGACGGCGTGCTGATGAACACCGCCATCGCCGGCGCCCGCAACCCGGTGCTGATGGCCAGCGCGATGCGCAAGGCGGTCGAGGCCGGCCGCGAGGCGTTCCTGGCCGGGCGCATCCCGCGCAAGCGCAACGCGTCGGCCTCCAGCCCCATCGACGGCCTGATCGGCTGATCCGATGACCGATCCGTTCTCCAGCCCGGGCGCCAAGACCCCGCCCAAGCCATTCACGGTGGAGGAAGGGCGGCGCCAGATCCGCAGTTTCGTACTGCGCCAGGGCCGCTTCACCGAGGCCCAGCAGCGCGCGTTCGATACGCTGTGGCCGCGCTTCGGTCTGGACTACACCGGCCAGTCGCGCGACTACGACGCGGTGTTCGGCAGGCAGGCGTTGCGGGTGCTGGAGATCGGTTTCGGCAACGGCGAGGCGCTTCGCTTCGCCGCCACCCAGGATCCGGATCGCGACTACATCGGCCTGGAAGTGCACGCGCCGGGCGTCGGCCGGCTGCTGAACGCGCTGGCCGAGGACGGCAGCGATCACGTGCGGCTCTACCACCACGACGCGGTGGAAGTGCTGCAGCACGAGGTCGCCGACGGCTCGCTGGACGAGATCCGCATCTATTTCCCGGATCCCTGGCACAAGAAGCGCCACAACAAGCGCCGCCTGATCCAGCCCGGCTTCGCCGCCCTGCTGGCGGGCAAGCTGCGCAGCGGCGGACGCTTGCATGCGGCCACCGACTGGCAGGACTATGCCGAGCAGATGTGGGACGTGCTCGACGCCACGCCCGGCCTGCGCAACCGGGCCGGCCCGCGCGGACACGTGCCGCGCCCGCCCTGGCGGCCGCAGACCCACTTCGAGACCCGCGGCCAGAAGCTGGGCCATGGCGTCTGGGATCTGGTTTATGACCGGGATTAGGGAATAGGGACTCGGGATTGGACGTCTTCGCCAAATTGCCTGATAACCGTGCCGGCACCGCACTCGGCCCGCGCCACCGGCGCGCCCGCCCTACCGAATCCCGGTTTTCAACGTCCGAATGGACGGTCATCCCGAATATCGAATCCCAGCCGTGATCACCACCGCGCTGACGCTGACCAACGACATGAAGCTCGTGCTCGGGCTGGTCGGCTTCACGATGGCGATGTTCCTGTTCGAGCGCATCCGCGCCGATCTGGTCGCGCTGGTGGTGCTGGTGATCCTGGGCATCACCGGCCTGATCGCGCCGGAGGAAATCTTCGGCGGCTTCTCCGGCAACGCGGTGATGAGCATCATCGCGACCATGATCCTGGGGGCCGGCCTGGACCGCACCGGCGCGCTGAACCGGCTGGCCTCCTGGCTGCTGCGGCGCGGCCATGGGGTCGAGCAGCGGCTGCTGCTGATGACCACCGCCATCGCCGGCCTCAATTCCTCGTTCATGCAGAACCCGTCGGTGATGGCGTTGTTCATGCCGGTAGCCTCGCGGCTGTCCTCGCGCACCTCGCTGTCGCTGCAACGCCTGCTGCTGCCGATCGCCGCGGCCATCGTGATGGGCGGCGCGCTGACCATGGTCGGCAATTCGCCGCTGATCCTGCTGAACGACCTGCTGGTCTCGGCCAACAACAACCTGCCCTCCGGCATGGCCACGCTGGAGCCGCTGCGCATGTTCGCGCCGCTGCCGATCGGCGTGGCGCTGCTGCTGGCCTCGCTGCTGTACTTCCGCTACTACGGCGACAAGAAACTCAAGGACGAAACCGAAACCAGCGTGACCCCGGCGCGCACAGAGAGCTACTTCGCCAATACCTACGGCATCGAGGGCGACGTGTTCGAGCTGCTGGTCACCGCGGAAAGCCCGCTGGTGGGCATGTCGCTGGGCGAGGCCGAGGCGATGCACGACGCGCCGCTGATGCTGGCGCTGCAGACCGGCAACGACACCCGCCTGGCACCGCCGGCGGACATGCGCATCTGGGTGGGGAGCGTGCTGGGCGTGATGGGTTCGCGCCAGCAGGTGGCCGACTTCGCGCAGAACCATTTCCTGCGGATGTCCTCGCGCCTGCGCCACTTCGGCGATCTGTTCAATCCCAGCCGCGCGGGCATTTCCGAGGCGGTGATTCCGCCGACCTCCAAGCTGATCGGCAAGACCGCCGCCGACCTGCGCCTGCGCAAGCAGGCCGGCATCAGCCTGCTGGCGATCAACCGCGACAAGAAGGTGCTGCGCGAGGACGTGCGCAAGATTCCGCTGCGCGCCGGCGACATGCTGGTCTTCCACAGCATCTGGACCGACCTGCACCAGGCCGCCGAGAGCCGCGACTTCGTGGTGGTGACCGACTATCCCAAGGGCGAGCAGCGGCCGCACAAGTTCAAGATCGCGATGACCATCTTCGCGGTCACCATCATCATCGCGCTGACCTCGAAGCTGCCGGTCTCGCTGACCCTGATGACCGGCGTGGCCGGCATGCTGCTGACCGGCGTGCTGCGGATGGACGAGGCCTACGCGGCGATCAACTGGAAGACGGTGTTCCTGATGGCGGGGCTGATTCCGCTGGGCTGGGCGATGGACAGCAGCGGCGCGGCGGCGTGGGTCGCCGGGCACACCGTCGAGCGCCTGCCCGAGGGCATGCCGGTCTGGCTGATAGAAATCGCGGTGGCGCTGCTCACCACCGGCTTCTCGCTGGTGATCAGCCACGTCGGCGCGACCATCGTGATGGTGCCGATGGCGATCAACCTGGCGCTGGCCGCCGGCGGCAATCCGACCGCCTTTGCGCTGATCGTCGCGCTGTCGGCCTCCAACAACCTGATGACCGCCTCGAACCCGGTGATCTCGATGGTCACCGGCCCGGCCAACTACACCTCGCGGCAGATGTGGCGCGTCGGCGGACCGCTGTCGCTGATCTACACCGTGGTGGTGGTGCTGGCGGTCAACGCGCTGTTCTGGTGGAACGGCCGGGCGGGTTGAGGTCGATTGCCTCCCTGTAGGAGCGANCGCGGTCGCGACTTACGTCGCTCCTACACCAGCCGCACCATGCCCTCGACCACCTGCACCGGCACCGCCCGCAGCGAATCGCCGCGGCAGGGACCGGCGACGCAATCGCCGCGTTGCAGTTCGAACGAGGCGCCATGGGCGGCGCAGACCAGCAGGCCGTCCTTGCTTTTCAGGAACTTGCCCGGCGCCCAGTCCAGCCGGCGGCCGGCATGCGGGCAGACATTCAGCCAGGCGCGAACTTCCCCGCCCTGCCGAAAAAGCACCAGAGACTCGCTATCTCCGTCGATATCGGCTTCGACTTCGGCGAACCCGCCGTCTTCTATTCTGTCCAGCGCTATAAGGGCCATGGTCGCCTTAACGAACTTCTCACACCGTCATATTCTTGTCACCGGATACTGCACGCCATCCGGCTCCGGCCGCATTGTGTCACGACCCATCGCCATGTTCGCACGCAGCTTTCAGTTCAACGCCTTCCGTTCCGCCTTCGCTCCGCGCAAGCCCCGTCATCCGCTGCTGCGGCTGGCCATCGGCCTGCTGGGCCTGGCCTTGTTGTGCGTGCTGGTGTTCTTCAGCGTGTTCATCGGCGCGGCCATGATCGCCGCCGGCCTGCTGTACAGGCTGTTCAAGCAGCGCGGCAAGCCGATCGCGCGTGGCGGTGTGGTCGAAGCCGAGTACCAAGTGGTGCGCAAGCCGGTGTTGCCGCTGTCGCACTGACGGCGCGCGTCCTACACTCAGCGGCCGTTTCCCTGCCCGGCACGGCCGGCCGCCGACATGACCGATCTGTTCCCCGCTCCTCCCGTTCCGCGCGTGCCCGTGCGTGGCGGCGGCACGTTTCCCGTGCGCCGTATTTTCTGCGTTGGCCGCAACTTCGCCGATCACGCGCGCGAGATGGGCGCCGCCGCCCCGGCCTCGAAGACGGAGCGCGGGCAACCGGTGTTCTTCCACAAGCCCGCCGATGCCCTCGTCACCGGTAACGCGGATGTTCCCTACCCGCCCGGCACGCAGGATCTGCACCATGAGGTGGAACTGGTTGCCGCGCTGGGCCAGGATGCCCCGGCCGGCGAGTTGGATCCCGCACGGGCGCAGGCGCTGGTGGTGGCCTATGGCGTCGGCCTGGACCTGACCCGCCGCGACCTGCAGGGCGCGGCCAAGGCCAAGGGGCTGCCGTGGGACACCGGCAAGGGCTTCGATCATTCCGCGCCGATCAGCGATCTGGTGCCCGTGGCGGACGTGGGCGATCTCGCGGCGCTCACGCTGACCCTCGCCGTCAACGACCACGTGCGCCAGCATGGCGCGCTGTCGGATCTGATCTGGGACGTGCCGGAAATCCTGCACGAACTGTCCCGGCTCTACGCGCTCAAGGCCGGCGATCTGGTGTTCATGGGCACGCCGGCCGGGGTGGGGCCGCTGGTGGCCGGGGATCGCTTCGCCGCCTCGCTGGACGGCGTGGTCGAAATGCGCGGCACGATCGTCTGATCCCCGTCGTTCGCGCGAAAAACGTGCGGGAGGGATGCGATCTTCACCCGCCACGGTATAGTTTTGCGCCTACGGGCGCTGTCGCCCGGACATGAGGACATCCAGCATGGGCATGATCAGCGAGTTCAAGGAATTCATCGCGCGCGGCAACGTGGTCGACCTGGCGGTCGGCGTGGTGATCGGCGCGGCGTTCGGCAAGATCGTCACCGTGCTGGTCGACAAGATCATCATGCCGCCGATCGGCCTGCTGGTTGGCGGCGTGGATTTCTCCAAGTGGGTATGGACGCTGAAGGAAGCCACCGTCGATGCCGCCGGCAAGGAAATTCCCGCGGTGGTGATCGGCTTCGGCGAGTTCATCAACACGCTGATCCAGTTCGTCATCGTCGCCTTTGCCATCTTCCTGCTGGTCAAGGCGGTCAACCGCCTCTACAAGAAGGCGCCGGACGCACCGGCCGCTCCGCCCGAAGACGTGCTGCTGCTGCGCGAGATCCGCGACGCGCTGAAGAAGTAAGCCACGACTTGTTTCACAATCGGGGAAAGCCGCGGGCTGCTAAGCTCGCGGCTTTCCTGTTTACAGCCCAATTTCCAGCCTGCTCCCAGGGGTACTCCATGCGTCTGACGCCGTTGTTGATCGCCCTCAGCCTGTCCCTCTCCGCTCCCATCGCGCACGCCGCGCAGAAACCCACCCGCATTCCCGACGCCGCCCTGGCCACCGCCGCGCAGCTGCGCGAGCAGGCGCTGGCCGACGACACCGGCTGGAAGGTGGTGGAATCGCTGACCACCGAAGTCGGTCCGCGCCTGGCCGGCAGCGAGGCCGACGCGCGCGCGGTGGCCTGGGCCACCGCCAAGTTCAAGGCGCTGGGTTTTGACAAGGTATGGACCGAACCGGTGACCTTTCCCAAGTGGGAACGCCGCAGTGAGCACGCCGCGGTACTGGGTGCGCATCCGCAGGCGCTGACCATCACCGCGCTGGGTGGCAGCCCCGGCGGCACGGTGGAAGCGGAGATCGTGCGCTTCGCCGATCTGGCCGCGCTGGAAGCCGCGCCCGCGGATTCGCTGAAGGGCAAGATCGCCTTCGTCGACTACCAGATGAAGGCGGATCGTTCCGGCAGCGATTACCGCAACGGCGGCGCGATCCGCTCGCGCGGCCCGTCGGCGGCGATCCGCAAGGGCGCCATCGGCTACCTGATGCGCTCGGCCGGCACCGACAACCATCGCGTCGCCCACACCGGCATCACCCGCTTCGACGACGGCCTGACCCCGGTACCGTCGGCGTCGCTGACCATCCCCGACGCCGATCAGCTCGCCCGCCTGCTGGCGCGCGGCCCGGTCAAGGTGCGGATGGCGCTGGATTGCGGCTGGGATGGCGAGGCCACCTCCTACAACGTGATCGGTGAAATCACCGGGCGCAGCCTGCCCAGGGAAGTCGTGGTCATCGGCGGCCACCTGGATTCCTGGGATCTGGGCACCGGCGCCATCGACGACGGTGCCGGCGTCGCCCTGACCATGGCCGCCGGCCATCTGATCGGACAACTGAAGCAGGCGCCCAAGCGCACCATCCGCGTGGTCGCCTTCGCCAACGAGGAACAGGGCCTGTACGGCGGCCGCGCCTATGCGGAGAAGCACGCCGCCGACGTGCGCCTGCACCAGATCGGCGCGGAGAGCGATTTCGGCGCCGGCCGCATCTACGCCTTCAACACCAGCGCGCCCGAGCATGCCCGCGAGGCCACCCGCCAGATCGCCGAGGCACTGGCGCCGCTGGGCATCGAGTACCAGGCCGACAAGGGCGGTCCCGGCCCGGACATCAGCCCGTTCGCCGCGCGGGGCCTGGCCTGGGGTTGGCTGGCGCAGGATGGCACCGACTACTTCAACCTGCACCACACCGCCGACGACACCCTGGACAAGATCGATCCCAAGGCGCTGGCGCAGAACGTGGCCGCCTATACCGTGTTCGCCTATCTGGCGGCGGAGGCCGAGGGCGGTTTCGGCAGCGAGCCCAAGCAGGTCAAGCCGCCGCAGGAATGATGCTTTCGTCTTCCGTGGATGAAAAAAGAGCGGGCCATTCGGCCCGCTCTTTCGTTCTGCAGGCGATGTTCGCGCCGGATGCCGCGGCGGCCAGCGCGTCGCTCAGCCCCTCGCGAGACGCTGCCGCCACTGGGCGAGGAACACGGCGGTCGCCGAGGCCACGTTGAGGCTCTCCACCGCGCCGGTGCCGGGAATCGACAGGCGCGCATCGCAGGCGGCGGCCATTTGCGGATCCATGCCTTCGCCCTCGGCGCCCATCACGTAGACCAGGCGTTCCGGCAAGCGCGCGGCGAACAGATCGTCACCGCCGCGCACCACCGTGGCGGCCAGCGAGAAGCCGGCGCCGCGCAGTTGCGCGATGGCGTTTGCGGTGTTGCCCAGGCGCACCAGCGGCACTTGTTCCGCGCCACCTTCGGCGACCCTCGCCGCGGCGCCTGACAGCGCCAGTCCACCCTGCGGCGGCAGCAGGATCGCCGATACGCCGAAGTGCGCGGCCGAGCGCAGGATGGCGCCGAAATTGTGCGGATTGCCGACCCCGTCCAGCCAGATCGCCAGCGCCGGACCGGCCGGCAGCGTGCGCAGCCAATCGCCGGCCGAGGTCGGTTCCGCCTTCAGCACCTCGGCGACGATGCCCTCATGGTGCTGGCTGGCGGCGAGCCGATCCAGATCATCCTCGGCTACCACCCGGTAGCCGATGCGCTGCTTCACGCACCACGCCAGCAGCGCCTTGAACGCGGGAATCCGCGCCTCGGTCAGGTAGATCTTGCGGATCGCCTCCGGACGCCGTTCGAACACCGCGCGCACGGCGTTGATGCCATACAGGCGCAACTCGTCGCGCGCGCCCATCGGCGCCCCCATCTGCGCTCCCGCCGACCCGCGCGCGTCATCGCGGGGCTCGGCGGGACGCGGCGCACGCGGCTGGCGCGGACCCGCCGGACGGCCGGTGCCATGCGAGCGCGGCGGTGGCCGCTTGTCCCAGGGACCACTCATGTCAGCCTTGCCGGTTCTTCCAGAAGTCGGCGTTCTTCACGCCCGCCACGTCCGGATCGAAGACGGGATCCAGGCCCAGCTTCTTCTGCCGCTCGTAGTCGCGCAACGCCGCCATCGCCGGCTTGTGCAGGATCAGGATCGCGATGATGTTCAGCCACGCCATCAGGCCGACGCCGATGTCGCCCAGCGCCCACGCGGTCTTGGCATTGTGGAAGGCACCGAAGATGACCATGCCCATGATGCCCAGCCGCAGCAGCAGCACGGTCAGCGGACGACGTCGGTTGCCGTTGACATAGCTCAGGTTGGTCTCGGCCATGTAGTAGTAGGCCATGATGGTGGTGAAGGCGAAGAAGAACAGCGCCACCGCCACGAAGCCCGCGCCCCAGCCCGGCAGCACCGATTCCACCGCCGCCTGCGCGTAACCCGGGCCTTCCTCGACGCCCGGCGGCATGCCGGTATACAGGTGCGCGCCGCCCGTGGGCGAGTACACGTTGTACTTGCCGGTGGTCAGCACCAGGAACGCGGTCGAGGTGCACACCATCATGGTGTCGAAGTAGATCGCGAAGGCCTGCACGTAGCCCTGCTTGGCCGGGTGCGAGACCTCGGCGGCGGCGGCGGCGTGCGGGCCTGTGCCCTGGCCGGCCTCGTTGGCGTAGATGCCGCGCTTGACGCCCCATTCCACCGCCAGGCCCAGGATCGCGCCGAACGCGGCATGGGTGCCGAAGGCGCTGCTGAAGATGACGCGGAACATTTCCGGCACCAACTCGGCGTTGAGCACCATCACCGTGACCGCCATCAGGATGAAACCGGCGGCCATGAACGGCACCACGATTTCGGCGAAGTTGGCGATGCGCTTGACGCCACCGAAGATGATCACCGCCAGCAGGATCGACACCGTGATGCCGATGCCCAGCTTGAATGCATCGCGCGCCGGCATGCCCAGCCACTGGCCGTCCATGGCGCCGCACAGCGACGTGCCCTGGCAGACGTTGGCCGCGCTGTCGGCGATCGCGTTCGCCTGCACGCCCGGCATCAGGAAGCCGGTGGCGGCGATGGTCGCGATGGCGAACAGCAGCGCGTACCACTTCAGGCCCATCGCCTTTTCGATGTAGTAGGCCGGGCCGCCGCGATAGCGTCCTTCGGCATCCTTGACCTTGTAGATCTGCGCCAGCGTCGATTCGACGTAGGAGGTCGACGCGCCCAGGAAGCCCATCACCCACATCCAGAACACCGCGCCGGGACCGCCGAAGGCAATCGCGGTGGCGACGCCGGCGATGTTGCCGATGCCGATGCGGCCGGCCATCGACATGGCCAGCGCCTGGAACGAGGACACGCCGGCCTCGGATTTCTGCCCGCTCACGGTCAGCCGCAGCATCTCCGCGAAGCCACGCACCTGCATGAAGCGGGTGCGGATGGTGAAATACAGGCCGGCGCCCAGGCACATGACGATCAGTGCCTTGCTCCAGATGATGCCGTTGACGGCATTGATGATGGCTTCCACGCAGTCTCCCCTGCCCTAAAAGGAAAAGTCCCCGTCACCGGGGACCGGTCGATTCTCCACGAATCGGCCCGCTCTGCGAAGCCCGGCGAGGGGGATCACCCTGCTGAACAGGGAAACCCCGGGTGTTTCAGTGCGTGGTCGGCGTCCGCAGGCGGGAGAAGACCCGCAGGTCGTGCAACTGCCCATCCTTGCGGATAGCGTGGCGGAGCAGGCCTTCTTCCTGGAAGCCGTTCTTGAGCAGCACCCGTGCCGAGGCCGGATTGATGTCCAGCACATTGGCCTGCATGCGGTGCAGTTGCAGGTGATCCATCACCCACGGCACGTACGCCGCGACCACCCGGCTCATCAGCCCCTGGCCCCAATAGCGGCGGCCGAGCCAGTACCCCAGCTCGGCGCTGCCCCCACGCTCGCCCAGGCGCGGGTGCGCGCCGATGCCGCCGCAGGCGCGGCCGTCGATATCGATGGCGAACACCGGATCGTTCAGATCCACCACTTCGCCGGCGAGGAACCGCCAGGCGTCCTCGCGCCGGTAGGGATGCGGGAAACGTTCGCTCAAGCCGCGCACGACCTGCGCGTCGTTGGCGTGGCGGAGCAGCCAGCGCGCGTCTTCCGCCCGCCAACGCCGCAATGTGAACCCGTCGCCCTGAACCACGCTGTCTTCCATGCTTTCCAGATCAACCATGACCGCCTACCGGGGGAGTTTCTTCTTCCAGTCGCTTCAGTTCGTGGGCCACGGCCTCGGGAGACCGCGTGAACGGTGCCAGCAGCGCGTAGAACGCCGGCACCACGTACAGCGACAGCAAGGTGGAGAAGGAGACGCCGAAGATGACCACGATGCCGATCGTCGCGCGGCTGGCCGACCCCGGTCCGCCGGCCACCACCAGCGGCACCGCGCCCATCACCGTGGCCACGGACGTCATCAGGATCGGGCGCAGGCGCACCTTCGAGGATTCGGCGATCGCGCGCGCCACGCTCATGCCGTCGTCGCGCAATTGGTTGGCGAACTCGACGATCAGGATGCCGTTCTTCGCCGCCAGGCCGATCAGCATCACGATGCCGATCTGGCTGAACAGGTTGAGCGTGCCGCCGGTGACCCACAGGCCGATCAGCGCGCCCAGCACCGCCAGCGGCACGGTCAGCATGATCACCAGCGGGTGGATGAAACTCTCGAACTGCGCCGCCAGCACCAGGTAGACGATCAGCAGCGCCAGCGCGAAGGTCAGCAGCACCGCGCCGCCGGCCTTGAGGTACTCGCGGGATTCGCCCTTCCAGTCGATCTGCGCGTAGTCGGGCAGTTCCTCCTGCGCCACCTGCTGGGCCCAGCCCATCGCCTCGCCCAGCGTGTAGCCCGGCGCCAGCGACGCGGTCAGGGTGATCGCGCGCAGGCGGTTGAAGCGGTTGAAGCTGCCGGGTTCGGCGATTTCCGACAATGTCACCAGGTTGGACAGCGGAATCAGCTCGCCCGCGCTGCCGCGCACGTAGGTGTTGGCCAGGTCCGCCGGCGAGGAACGGCGCTCGCGGTCGGCCTGCATCAGCACGTCGTACTCCTCGCCGTTGTCGACGAACGTGGTGACCTGGCGGGAACCCATCATGGTTTCCAGCGTGCGGCCGATTTCCTGCACCGACACGCCCAGGTCGGCGGCGCGGCTGCGGTCGATGTTGACCCGCATCTGCGGTCGGGTTTCCTTGTAATCCGAGTCCACGCCGTACAGGCCGGGGTTCTGCTCCATGCGCGCCATCATCCGGTCGCGCCACTGCGAGAGCTCGTTGTAATCCGGACCGCCGAGCACCATCCGGAACGGCTGGCCACCACCGCGGACCAGGCCGGTGCGCTGGGAAGGCTGGGCGCGGATGCCCGGCATCTGCTCCAGTTGGCCGCGCACCGATTCCAGCACCTCGGTGGTGCTTTCGTGGCGCTTGCTCCAGTCCTGCAGGAACACGATCACCTGGCCGGTGTGCATTTCCTCGCTCGCGCCAAAGCCGCCCGGCACGCGGGCGTTGGCGCGCTGGATCGGCTTGCCTTCGCCGATGTTGTCGGCGAACAGATGCTCGACCTGCTGGATCTGTTTCACGGTGTAATCGAAGCCTGCGCCTTCCGGTCCCTGGATGGAGACGAAGAACGAGCCGCGATCCTCCATCGGCGCCAGTTCCTTGGGCACGCGCAGGCCCAGCACCGCCGCCACCGCCAGGCACGCGCCCATCGCGATCAGCAGGATCAACAGGATGCGCCGGCCGGGCATCGCCACCATCCGCTGGACCTGGTGGCCATACCCCTCGCTGAGCCGGGCCAGCTGCCGGTTCATCCAGGCGTTGAAACCCTTGGGCTTGCTGTGCGGCCGGACCAGCTTGGAGGACATCATCGGGGTCAGGGTCAGGGCCACGAACGCCGAGATCGCCACCGCCGCCGCCAGTGCCACCGACAGTTCGCGGAACAGGCGTCCGGTGTTGCCTTCCATGAACCCCACCGGCAGGAACACCGCCACCAGCACCGCGGTGGTGGCGATGACCGCGAAGGCCACCTGCGCGGTGCCGCGACGCGCGGCCACCAGCGGCGGCTCGCCCAGGTCGGCGCGGCGCTGGATGTTCTCCAGCACCACGATGGCATCGTCCACCACCAGGCCGATGCACAGCACCAGGGCGAGCAAGGTCAGCAGGTTGATCGAGAAGCCGAACGCGTAGAGGGCGATGAACGAGGTAATCAGGCAGACCGGCACCGTCACCGCCGGGATCAACGCCGCGCGCAGGCTGCCCAGGAACAGCCAGATCACCGCGAACACCAGGATCATCGCCTCCACCAGGGTGGCGTAGACGCGCTCGACCGACGCCTCGATGAACACGGTGCTGTCGTAGGCGACGAAGATCTGGGTGCCTTCCGGCAGGGTCGGGCGGATCCGATCGGCGGCGGCGCGGGCGGCGCGCGCCACGTCCAGCGCGTTGGCGGTTGAGGTCTTGACGATGCCCAGGCCGACGTTCGGGCGGCCGTTGCTGCGGAAATAGGCGCGGCGTTCCTCGGTGGTCAGCTCCACCCGGGCGACGTCGCCCACCCGCACCACGTAGCCGTCGGCTCCCTTGGTCAGCGGCATCCGCGCGAACTGCTCGGCGGTCATGTAGCCGCGTTCGACCCGCAGGGTGAAGTCGCGGGTTTCCGATTCGATGCGGCCGGCCGGCAATTCGATGTTCTCGCGCCGCAGCGCCGCCTCCACGTCGCTGGCGGTGACGCCGCGCGCGGCCATCGCGGCGCGATCCAGCCAGATCCGCATGGCGTAGCGCTGGGCGCCGCTGATGCGCACCTGGGCCACGCCGTCCAGCGCCGACAGCTGATCGACGATATAGCGATCGGCGTAGTCGGTCAGCTGCAAGGTGTCCATCTTGGTCGAACTCATGTTCAACCACAGGATCACGTCGGCATCGGCTTCCACCTTCTGCACTTCCGGCGGATCCGCCTCGTCGGGCATGCGATCCATCACCCGGCTGACCTTGTCGCGCACGTCGTTGGCGGCGGCCTCGATGTCGCGGGTAAGGGTGAACTCGATGGTGACCTGCGAACGGCCGTTGGAGCTGCGCGACTCGATGGTCTCGATGCCCTCGATGCCGGCCAGCGCGTCTTCCAGGATCTGGGTGACGCGGGTTTCCACCACCGCCGCCGACGCGCCCGGGTAGGTCACTTCCACCGACACCACCGGCGGATCGATGTTGGGCAGCTCGCGCAGGGTCAGGCGCATGAACGACATCACCCCGAGCACGATCAGCAGCAGGCTCATCACCACGGCCAGCACCGGCCGCTTGATCGACAGGTCGGACAGCTTCATGGTTCAGCCCCGTTTGACGGCGGGTGCGGCGGCGGGCGCGGCGGCCGGTGGCGTGGTCGCGCCGGCCTCGGTGATCTTCGCGCCGGGCCGCAGCTTGCCGGTACCGTCCACGACAATGCGATCGCCGGCCTTCAGGCCTTCGGTGATCTCCACCCGACCCTCGCGACGGACGCCGGTGCTCACGGTGACCTGCTCCACGCTGCTGTCGGCCTTGACCCGGTAGACGAAGGTGTCGCGGCCCACCTGCACGACGGCGATCTCGGGAATCACCAGCGCCTGCCGCTCCGGCCGGAACAGATTGACGTTGAGCAGCATGCCCGGGCGCAGCGCGCGATCCGGGTTGGCGAACACCGCGCGCACGGTGACCGCGCGGGTGGCGGGATCCACCCGCGCGTCGACCGTTTCCACGGCGCCCTCGAAGGTGCGCCCCGGCCAGGCGGCGGTGGTCGCGTTGACCGCATCGCCGTTGTCGACAGTGGCCAGCGCCGCTTCCGGCACCTGGAAGTCCACGTACATCCGCGAAACATCGTCGAGGGTGGCGATGACGGTGCTGGCGGTGATCAGCGAGCCCGGGCTGACCTGGCGGATGCCCAGTACGCCGGCGAACGGTGCGCGCACCGTGCGATCGCCGATGTCGGCCTTCATCTGCTGCACGCGCGCGGCGGCGGCATCGCGCAGGGCCAATTGGGTGTCCAGGGTCGAACGCGCGACCAGTTGCTGTTCGGCCAGTTCCTTCTGCCGGCGGTACAGGCGGTCGGCTTCGGCGTAGGTGGCCTCGGCCTGCTCCAGCGACGCCTTGGCGGCGTCGCCGCGCAGGGTCACCAGCACCTGCCCGGCCCTGGCGTCCTGGCCGCTTTCGAAGTGCACGTCCTGGACGATTTCGCTGACCTTGGCGGTCAGGGTCACCGACTCGCGCGCCTTGGCGGTGCCCAGCGCCTCCAGGGTGTCGCTCCACGCCGAGAGCTGGACCACCTGGGTGTTCACCGGCACCGGCCGATCCGCACCCTGCCCGCCTCCGCCCGCGCCGGCGGATTTTTCTCCGCAGGCGGTCAACAGGAACATCGACGCGGCGACGGCCAGCGTCGCCCGGATTCCGGTTCGGCTCAGCATGAAAGTACCGTAATGATCGTTATCACGTGAAGTTTACCTTCACGCCATGAACGAATATGCGTACGGAAGCGTTGACAGGGCCATGACTAACGACCCTTGTGCAGCGTGGTTCGCTAGGTCAATCCCAGTTTTTCCAGGACCCGCAGCGCCAAGTGTTCCGGACTCTCTGCGCCGGCATCCAGCCGCAGGTCGGGATGTTCCGGTGCTTCGTACGGCGAGTCAATGCCGGTGAAGTTGGGAATCAGGCCCGCCCGCGCCTTGCGGTACAGGCCCTTCACGTCGCGTTCCTCCGCGAGCGCCAGCGGCACGTCGACGAAGATTTCCAGGAACTCGCCTTCGCCGAACCGTTCGCGCGCCATCTGCCGCTCGGCCCGGAACGGCGAGATGAAACTGACCAGCACGATCAATCCGGCGTCGGTCATCAGCCTGGCGACCTCGGCCACGCGGCGGATGTTCTCCACCCGGTCCTCGGCGGTGAAGCCCAGATCCCGGTTCAGGCCATGACGCACGTTGTCGCCGTCGAGGATGAAGCTGTGGTAGCCCAGCGCGTGCAGGCGCTTGTCGACCAGGTTGGCCACGGTCGACTTGCCGGCGCCGGACAGGCCGGTGAACCACAGCACCCGCGGCTGCTGGCCCTTGATGCGCGCACGCGCCGCCTTGTCCACGTCCAGGTGCTGCCAGTGCACGTTGCCGGCGCGGCGCAGGGCGAAGTCCAGCGTTCCCATCGCGACCGTGTGGTTGCTCTGCCGGTCGATCAGGATGAAGCCGCCCAGCGCGCGGTTGTCCGCATAGGGTGCGAACGCAATCGGTTCGTCCAGGCTGAGGTTGCAGTAGCCGACCTCGTTGAGTTCCAGCCGCTTGGCCGCCAGGTGCTCCTGGCTGTTGATGTCGACCCGGTGCTTGATCTCGCTGATCGAGGCGGCGACCGTGCGCGTACCGATCTTCAGCCAGTACGGACGTCCGGGCAGCAGCGCGGCGTCGTCCATCCACAGCACGTGCGCGGCGAACTGATCGGCGACCTGTGGCGGATCGCCGGCGGCGGCGATGACGTCGCCGCGGCTGATGTCGATCTCGTCGTCCAGGGTCAGGGTGATCGCTTCGCCGGCACTGGCGAGTTCGCGATCGCCATCCGGCCCGAGCACCCGCGCGACCTTCGAGCGCCGGCCCGAGGGCAGCGCCACGATCGCGTCGCCCGGGCGTACCCGCCCCGCCGCCACGGTGCCGGCGAAGCCACGGAAATTCTGGTCCGGCCGGTTGATCCACTGCACCGGCAGGCGAAACCCGCCTTCGGCGCCGGCATCGTCCACCGGCACGCTCTCCAGGTGCTGCAACAGGCTGGGGCCGTCGTACCACGGCGTGCGTGCCGAACGCTCGATCAGGTTGTCGCCCTCCAGCGCGGACAGCGGCACGCACGTCATGTCGGCGATGCCCAGTTGCGCGGCCAGTGCGCGGTAGGCGGTGGCGATGCCGTCGAACACCGCGGGATCGAAGCCGACCAGATCCATCTTGTTGACCGCCAGCACGACGTGGCGGATGCCCAGCAGCGAGACGATATAGCTGTGCCGGCGGGTCTGGGTGAGCAGGCCCTTGCGCGCGTCGACCAGCACCACGGCCAGATCCGCGGTGGACGCACCGGTGGCCATGTTGCGGGTGTACTGCTCGTGTCCCGGGCAATCGGCGACGATGAACTTGCGCCGCTCGGTGTCGAAGTAGCGGTAGGCCACGTCGATGGTGATGCCCTGCTCGCGCTCGGCGGCCAGCCCGTCCAGCAGCAGCGCGTAATCGATGTCGCCGCCGCGGGTGCCATGCCGGCGGCTGTCCTTCTCCAGCGCCGCCAGCTGATCATCGAACAACCGCTTGCTGTCGTGCAGCAGGCGACCGATCAGCGTGCTCTTGCCATCGTCGACGCTGCCGCAGGTGATGAAACGCAGCAGCGGCTTGGTTTCGTGCTGGCGCAGGTAGTCGGTGATGCTGGTGTTTTCGGGATTGGGGATTGGGGATCCGGGATTCGCAACGGCGGGCGCTTCCGCCAGCGGATCGCTTCCCGCTTTCCCTAATCCCGAATCCCGGTTTTCAACGGCCGGATGGCCGGTCATCCCGAATCCCGGCTTCATCAGAAGTACCCCTCCAGCTTTTTCTTCTCCATCGACGCGCCCGGATCGTGATCGATCACCCGGCCCTGGCGCTCGGAGGACGTCGCCACCAGCATCTCGGCGATGATCTTTTCCAGGGTGTCGGCGTCGGACTCGATCGCGCCAGTGAGCGGGTAGCACCCCAGGGTGCGGAAGCGCACCCTGCGCAGTTGCGGCTGTTCGCCTTCATGCAGAGGCAGGCGTTCGTCGTCCACCAGGATCAGCGCGCCATCGCGTTCCACCACCGGCCGCTCGGCGGCGAAGTACAGCGGCACCACCGGAATGCCCTCGCGATAGATGTAAAGCCAGATGTCCAGTTCGGTCCAGTTGGACAGCGGGAACGCACGCACGCTCTCGCCCTTGTGGATGCGGGCGTTGTAGAGGTTCCAGAGCTCCGGTCGCTGGTTCTTGGGATCCCAGCGGTGGCGATCGTTTCGGAAGGAGAATACGCGCTCCTTGGCGCGCGACTTCTCCTCGTCGCGGCGGGCGCCGCCGATGGCCGCGTCGAAGCCGTATTGGTCCAGCGCCTGCTTCAGGCCCTGGGTCTTCATCACGTCGGTATGCACGGTCGCGCCGTGGCTGATCGGGCCGACGCCCTGGGCGATGCCATCGGGGTTGACGTGCACCCGCAGATCCACGCCGGTCTCGGCCGCGCGGCGATCCCGGAACGCGATCATCTCGCGGAACTTCCAGCGCGTGTCCACGTGCAACAGCGGGATGGGCGGGCGGCCCGGCGCGAACGCCTTGAGCAGCAGGTGCAGCAGCACCGAGCTGTCCTTGCCCACCGAATACAGCAGCACGGGATTGCGGAACTCCGCGGCCACCTCCCGGAGGATGTGGATGCTCTCGGCTTCCAGGCGGTCGAGGTGGGACAGGCGGTGTTCGGCGCTCATCAAAACGGGCTGCGGTGCGTGACGGGATGCCGGCGCAAAGCGTACCAGCTACCGCCGTTGCTTCTGCCCCAGGAGGCCAACGAGCATTCCATGCCTCCCCCGCGCCGGGAAATAAGCCAGCGGGATAAGCCCATAACCAGCCGTCCTTTCTGCACGGGACAACGGGTTCCTAACATCGGACTCCCTCCTGCGCAAAGCGATTGCCCGCGATGACCGCTTCCTCCTCCGCACTGGCGCCCAGTCCCCTGGCCGAGGAGCGGCGCGTGCTGCTGGCGCGGCTGGTCGAAGGGCTGGATGCGCCGACCCTGTGGTGGCTGTCCGGCTATACCGCCGGGCTCGCCCAGGGCCAGCACGCGCCCCAACTGGCGGTGCTGCCGGGCGGCCAGGCGCAGGCGGGCCAGCGCCTGACCGTGGTCTACGGCAGCCAGACCGGCAATGCGCGACGCGCGGCCGAGAAGATCGCCCAGGCCGTCGAGGCGGCCGGGTTGCCGGTGCGCCTGTTGCGGGCGGACGCCTATCCGACCCGCGAACTGGCCGGCGAACGCCTGCTGTACGTGGTCATCAGCACCCAGGGCGAAGGCGATCCGCCGGACGATGCCATCGGCCTGGTCGAGTTCCTGTCCGGCCGGCGCGCGCCCAAGCTGCCGGAACTGCGCTACGCGGTGCTCGGCCTGGGCGATTCCAGTTACGCCGATTTCTGCGGCATCGCCCGCCGCCTGGATGCCCGCCTGGCCGACCTGGGTGCCCAGCGCCTGTTCGAACCCGGCCTGGCCGATCTGGACATCGACACGGTGGCCGATCCCTGGCGCACCCAGGCGCTGTCGTCGGCGCGCGAACACCTGAAATCCCACCCCAGCGCCCCGCTGGCCACGGTCACCCCGCTGCGGCCAACGCACGCGGCCTCGCCGTGGTCGCACGAAAAACCCTACTCCGCCGAAGTCCTGCTCAACCAGAACGTCAGCGGCCGCGACTTCAAGGGCAAGGCATTCGGGCGGCATGGCGAACGCGACAAGGACGTGCGCCATCTCGAACTGTCGCTGGCCGGCAGCGGACTGCACTACGAACCGGGCGACGCGCTTGGCATCCGCCATCGCAATCCGGATTCGCTGGTGGAATCGATCCTCCAGGCCACCGCGCTGTCCGGCGACGCCGGGATCGAGCTCCAGGGCGATACGCTGCCGCTGCGCGAGTGGCTGGCCAGCCGTCGCGAACTGACCCGGCTCTCACGCCCGTTCCTGGCCGAACACGCCGCGCAGGCGCGCGCCGAGGATCTGAACGCGCTGCTGGCGCCGGCGCAGCAGTCCGCGCTCGCCGGCCTGCTCAACACCCATCAGGTCGTCGACGTGCTGCGACGCTGGCCGGCACGCTGGGAAGCGCATGAACTGGTCGCCGCGCTGCGTCCGCTTGCGCCGCGGCTGTACTCGATCGCCTCCAGTCGCAAGCGGGTCGGCGAAGAAGTCCACTTGACCGTGGACGTGCTGGCCTACGAAGCGTTCGGTGAAGCGCATGGCGGCGCGGCCAGCGGTTACCTCGCCGCGCGTGCGGAAGGTGAAGCGGTGCCGGTCTATGTCGAGGCCAACGAACGGTTCCGGGTGCCCGCCGACGGCGCCCGCGACATCCTGATGATCGGTCCCGGCACCGGCATCGCGCCGTTCCGCGGCTTCGTGCAGGAGCGCGCCGAAACCGGCGCGCAGGGCCGCAACTGGCTGTTCTTCGGCGCCCGCCATTTCAACCAGGACTTCCTCTACCAGTCCGAATGGCAGGACGCGCTCCGTGACGGCTCGCTGCACCGGCTGGACCTGGCGTTTTCGCGCGACCAGGCCGACAAGATCTACGTGCAGGACCGCCTGCGCGAACACGCCCGCGAGGTCCATGCCTGGCTGGAAGGCGGCGCCCACCTGTATGTCTGCGGCGCCATCGGCATGGGCAAGGACGTGCACGCCGCGCTGCTGGACATCCTCCGCACCCAGGGCGGCCACGACGAAGACACCGCCGCCGAATACCTGACCCGACTGCAATCGGAAGGCCGCTACTGTCGTGATGTGTATTGAAACGGGAGTAGGGAATCGGGAATGGGGAATCGTCAAAAGCGGTTCCACTAAACCGGGTCCACCACGCTCGTATGCCGCTTCACATCGATTCCCGATTCCCGATTCCCGATTCCCGATTCCCGATTCCCGATTCTCCATTCCCGATTCCCGTCCAATGTCCCACTCCGTAGAAGACATCAAATCCGAAAGCCGTCGCCTGCGGGGCAGCCTGCTGGAGAGCCTGGCCGACCCGGTGACCGGCGCGCTGCGCGAGTCGGACCAGACCCTGATCAAGTACCACGGCAGTTACCAGCAGGACGATCGCGATCTGCGCGACGAGCGCCGGCGGCAGAAGCTGGAACCGGCCTACCAGTTCATGATCCGGACCCGCACGCCCGGCGGCGTGGTCACGCCCGAGCAATGGCTGAAACTCGACGCGATCGCCACCCGCTACGCCAACCACTCGCTGCGGGTCACCACCCGCCAGGCGTTCCAGTTCCATGGGGTGATCAAGCGCGAACTGAAGGCGACCATGCAGGCGATCAACGCGGCGCTGATCGACACGCTGGCCGCCTGCGGCGACGTCAACCGCAACGTGCTGGTCGCGGCCAACCCGCTGCTGTCGAAGGCGCATGCGCAGGTGCAGTCCTGGGCGGCGCGCCTGTCCGAGCACCTGCTGCCCAATACCCGCGCGTACTACGAAATCTGGCTGGACGAGGAACGCGTGGCCGGCAGCGGCGAGGAGGAGGAGCCGGTCTATGGCGCCACTTACCTGCCGCGCAAGTTCAAGATCGGGTTCGCGGTTCCGCCGCTCAACGATGTCGACGTGTTCGCCAACGACCTGGGCTTCATCGCCATCCTGGAGGACGGCGAGCTGGTCGGCTTCAACCTGGTCATCGGCGGCGGCATGGGCGCGACCCACGGCGACGCCGCGACCTATCCGCGCATCGGCAACGTGGTCGGCTTCCTGCCACCGGAGAAACTGCTGGACGTGGCGACCGCGGTGGTCACCACCCAGCGCGATTTCGGCAACCGCGAACTGCGCAAGCGCGCCCGCTTCAAGTACACCATCGATGATCACGGCCTGGAGGCGATCGTCGGTCAGATCGAGGCCCGCTCCGGCCATGCGCTCCAGCCCGCGCGCGCGTGGCACTTCGATCACAACGGCGACCGCTATGGCTGGGTCGAGGGCGAGAATGGCCGCTGGCACCTGACCCTGCACTTCTTCGCGGGGCGCATCGCCGACACCGCGCAGGCCACGCACCTGACCGGCCTGCGCGAGATCGCCGGCATCCACCGCGGCGAGTTCCGGCTCACTCCCAACCAGAACCTGGTCATCGCCGGCGTGCCGGCCGGCGAGCGCGAGCGCATCGACGCGCTCGTGCGCGCGCATGGCCTGGACGACGGCCGCCGCGCCGGCACCGCGCTGGCGCGTGCGGCGGTCGCCTGCGTCGCCCTGCCGACCTGTGGCCTGGCCATGGCCGAAGCCGAGCGCTACCTGCCCGACTTCACCGCCCGCCTGGAGCCACTGCTGGATCGGCACGGCCTGCGCGATGCGCCCATCCTGCTGCGCATCTCCGGCTGCCCCAACGGCTGCTCGCGTCCCTACCTGGGCGAAATCGCGCTGGTCGGCAAGGCGCCCGGCCGCTACAACCTGATGCTCGGCGCGGATCACCGCGGCCAGCGCCTCAACACGCTGTACCGCGAGAACATCACCGAAGCGGAAATCCTGGAAGCGCTGGATCCGCTGCTGGCCCACTACGCGCGCGAGCGCCAGGCCGACGAGGGCTTCGGCGATTTCCTGCACCGCAGCGGCATCGTCGCCCTGCCGCCCTACCCCACCCATCGACAGATCGCCCTGGAACTGCACGCATGAGCGCGCCGCAAACCGCACCGCTGCCCGAAGCCACCGAAGACATCTCCGCCATCAACGCGCGCCTGGAAGCGCAGCCGGCCGAAGCGCGGGTGCGCTGGGCCCTGGCCAATGGTCCGGCGCAGGCGGCGATGTCCTCCAGTTTCGGCGCGCAGGCGGCGGTGCTGCTGCACATGCTGACCCGCCAGCAACCGGACATCCCGGTGATCCTGATCGATACCGGTTACCTGTTTCCCGAGACCTACCGGTTCGCCGACGAACTGACCGAACGGCTCAAGCTCAACCTCAAGGTGTTCCGTCCGCTGGTCAGCCGCGCCTGGATGGAGGCGCGCCACGGCCGCCTGTGGGAACAGGGCCTGGTCGGCATCGAGCAGTACAACAACCTGCGCAAGGTCGAACCGATGCGGCGCGCGCTGGCCGAACTGGACGTCGGCACCTGGTTCACCGGCCTGCGCCGCAGCCAGGCCAGCAGCCGCGCCAACGCGCCCGTCGTCGAGTGGCGCGGCGCCCGCCTGAAGGTCAATCCGATCGCCGACTGGACCGATCGCGAAGTCTGGCAGTACCTCAAGCAACACGATCTTCCCTACCACCCGCTGTGGGAACAGGGCTACGTCTCCATCGGCGATTTCCACACCACCACCCGCTGGGAACCCGGCATGCGCGAGGAGGACACGCGCTTCTTCGGCCTCAAGCGCGAATGCGGCCTGCACCTGGACATCTGACCGGGAGTTTCGGGCCATCGGTTGCTGACCGGCGACGCCGGCCGCGCACCGTCACGTCGATGGCAGGGATCGGCGCGAGGGCCGCTGCCGGCGCCGCCGCCTGATACGGCCCATCCGGCCCCGGGCGGTTTCCGTCGCCCGGATCCGGCTTCCGTCGCCGGCCCCCTTCCCCGCCGGCGCCGGCCGGCTATGCTCCGCGGCAATCCAACACCGATGGATCCGCCGTGTTCGCCAGCCTGTTCTTCATCATCCGCATTTTCGCCGCCTGGTCCGGCGTGCTCCTGCTCGCCGGCCTGATCTGGGCCGGGACCTTCAATGTCGTCACCGGCAACGACAATGCGCCCGGACCGGTGTTCGCCCTGCTGGCCCTGCTGGTCGCGCTGTCGGTGGTCATCAGCACCTTCTCGCACCTGCGCCGGGTCAGCCTGGTCGCCGGCCGGCTGGATCACGACACCCTGTCCAACCGCCAGCACCGCCGGATCGAGATTCCGCTGGAGGCCGACGAAGCCTTCCTGCTGGTCGAATCGGCGGTGCGCGAACTGCCGCGGGTGGAGGAACTGGAAAGCGCGCGCGACAGCCTGCAGGTCAAGGCCAAGCTCAAGCGCGTGGATCCCTATGGCAACGACCGCCCGGCGCGATACAACGTGTTCAACTGGTTCAGCACCAAGCGCAACCAGATCCTCGCCACCGTCACGCCCGGCGCCGGCAGTTGCAGCGTATCGCTGCTGTGCGAGCCGGAAGCCAGCACCTGGAGCGATCTGCTGAAGGTGGACAACGGCACCAACCTGGAAAACGCCGAAGCCATCGTCCGTGCGATCGCACGCCGGATCGGCGAGCGCCGGCGCGAGGAAAAGGCCGACACCGTGCAGACCGTCACCGAGAAGGAATTGACGGTGGCCAAGCTCAACCTGCTGCAGGCGCAGGTGGAACCGCACTTCCTCTACAACACCCTGGCCAGCGCGCAGGTACTGACCCGCACCGATCCCGCCCGCGCCGATCTCATGCTCGGCCACCTCATCCAGTACCTGCGCCGCTCCCTGCCCCGCGCCGAGAATGCCGTCTCCACCCTGGGCGAGGAAGCCGAGCGCGCCGAGGCCTACCTGGAGATCCTGAAGATCCGGATGGGCAATCGCCTCAACACCCAGGTGGAGATTCCGGAGGCGCTGCGCGATGTCGCGATGCCCTCGATGATGTTGCAGACGCTGGTTGAGAACGCCATCAAGCACGGCCTGGAGCCCAAGCCCGGCGGCGGCACCATCTGGATCATCGCGCGCGAACAGGAAGGCCAGGTGGCGATCACCGTCGCCGACGACGGCCAGGGCTTCGGCAACCAGACCGGTGGCACCGGCATCGGCCTGAAGAACCTGCGCGAACGCCTGCGCCTGACCTACGGCGGCAATGCCTCGTTCGCCATCATCTCCAACTTCCCGCAGGGCGTGGCCGCCACCCTCAACCTGCCGTCCAAGCCGGCCGGAGTCGCCCGTCATGCCTAAGGCCGTGATCGCCGAAGACGAGGAACTGCTGCGCACCGCGCTGGCGTCGCTGCTGCGCGACACCTGGCCGCAACTGGAACTGGTCGCCGAATGCGAGGATGGCGCCTCCGCGCTGGAAGCCATCGCCGAGCACCAGCCCGACGTGGCGTTCCTGGACATCCGCATGCCGGGCCTGACCGGGCTGGAAGTCGCCACCGCGATGACCGAGGCCAGTCCCGGGACCCAGATCGTGTTCGTCACCGCCTATGACCAGTACGCCATCGGCGCATTCGAACAGGGCGCGGTGGACTACCTGCTCAAGCCAATCACCCGCGAGCGCCTGGCCACCACCGTCCAGCGCCTGCAGCAGCGCAGCGGTCACCATCCCGACGCGGCCACGCTGGCGGCCCTGCTCAAGCAGCTCGGCGACCAGTTGCCCGCCGCTGGCAAACCGCCGCTGGTCTGGATCACCGCCAACACTGGCAAGGAAACCCGGCTGATCCTGATCGACGATGTCGCCTACTTCCGCGCCGACAACAAGTACACGGTGGTGATGACCGCCGAAGGCGAGGCGCTGCTGCGCACGCCGCTGCGCGAACTGCTGGAGGCGCTGGATCCGCGGACCTTCAAGCAGATCCATCGCTCCACCATCGTCAACCTGAAGGCGGTCGCCTCGATCACCCGCGACGATGTCGGACGCGGCGTGCTTCGCCTGCGCAACCGCCCCGAAACACTGCTGGTCAGCCAGCCCTTCATGTCCCTGTTCCGCGGCATGTGAACGCCGCTCCCCATCGTTCGTCGAGGCCCGCCATGCGCATCATCGTCACCGCCATGTCCTTCCTGCTGAGCCTGGTCGGCTGCCAGGACAAACCGTCCGTGACCTCCGTGGTGCGCAGCGAGGCCAACGGCGTGGAGCTGATCCACAGCCGCAGTGTCATCCGCGCCGGCGAGGGCCTGTTCCGCTGCAGGGCCAGCGCCACAGGCAAATGCCACTACCTGATCGTCGCGACGGACGAATGCCGCGCCGGCGAAAGCTGCCCGCCGCGCAAGTTGCAGGCATTCGTCCTGGACGTCGGCGGCGAAAGCCGCATCGACAACCTGCCGCGCGGGGTACGGACCTGCGTGGATCGCGAACGCGAACCCGACGCGGCGACCTGCCTGGACTAGCGGCGCGCGCCGCTCAATGCACGTGGCGGATTACCGTCTTGCCGCCGCAGCCGATGCACTTGCGATAGATCTCGCCGCGCCGGTTCAACCGTGGCCGCGACATCAGCCCACCGCAACCGCAGCGGCGCTCCCGCCCCAATGCCCAGCGGTACAGTCGCCAGCTGGAATGCAGTGCCCAGGCGGTGCCCAGCACGATCGCCGCCAGGAACGACAGCGACGCTGTGCGCCCGCTGCTGAAACCGCTGAACGTGGTCTGGGTGCGGGCCACCGTCTCGGCCACGACGAAACCACCGGCGGCGATCACCACCGCCGGCGCGTACATGCGCAGCACCATCCGGGAGATCATCTTCATCGCTCGTCCCTCAGGGAACCAGTGGCCGGTGGCCGTAGCTGAGCACGCGGGAAAGCTTCCACTGCCCGCCTTCGAGTTTCCAGACCTGGCTGAAACCTGCCATCCCGACCGCCTTCTCGGGGCCATCGCCCTTGCGTTCGTGAAACCGGTGCTCGCCGATTTCCATCGCGCCGTAGCCGGGAATCGGATCCACCTGCAACGAGGATTCGATCAGTTCCCGGCGCGAACGCCATGCATCCGGTGCCTTCCAGGCCGCGCAATTCTTCTCGATGACGGCGATGAAGTCGGCGGCCGAGCGTGACACCACGCCGCCCTTGTCGTGATAGAACTCCAGGTCATCGGCCAGCATCGGCTTCAGCGCCTCGATGTCGCAGGTTTCGAAGGTGATCGCGAACAGGGCGAGATCCTGTTCGCGGATGATCCGCTTCAGTTCCTCCGGTGCGGGCAAGGTCACCTGGCCGGCGGCCGGTTCGGCGGAAAGGGCGGGCAGGCCGAAGGCCAGGAGGATTGCCGGAAGGATCGCGATGCGCATGTCGATGTCCTTTTCGAATCAGTGCGGGAGTATGCGATCCCGCCACCGGCGCCGGTAGTCCTGCCGTCGTCAGGTGGTGATGGTCTGGGTCAGGGATTCCCAGGTGGGCGGTGTCGGCCAGTCGGCGACCTGGTTGCCGTCCAGTACCCGCCGCAGATCGCGCCGGTCCACCTGCGGCGCCAGGGCATGCACCAGCTCCAGCGCGTAATCGCGCAGCACGCGCTCGCGGGGCAGCACGGCCCAGGCCACGCATTCCTTGATCTCCGGCGGGGCCGGCCACGCGCGCAGGTCGGTGTCGCCACTGCCGATCGCCATTTCCGCCAGCAGGCCGACGCCGAGGCCGGCGCGCACGTAGGTCTTGATGAGATCCGCATCCAGCGCGGTCACGGCGATGGTCGGCTCCAGCCCCACGCTGGCGAACGCGCGCTGCAGCGAGGAACCCGGCCGGGTCGAGGAGTCGTAGCTGACCAGCGGCAGGTCGACCAGCTCGCGGATGCTCGGCGCGGCCCCGTCGCGATCCAGCGCATGGCCGCGCGGCACCAGCACCAGCCGGCGCCAGCGGTACAGCGGCACCGCGATGCCGCCCTGCGGCTCGTCGCCGGCGGTGCTGATCACCGCGATGTCGGCATCGCCCTGGCTCAGCAGATCCAGCGCAGTGCTCTCGGCGGCGTGCTGCAGGTGCACGCTGACCTGCGGGTAGGCCCGCTTGATCCGGGCGACGGCCGGCGGCAGCACGAAGCGCGCCTGGGTATGGGTGGTGGCCAGGATCAGCTGGCCCTGGCTCTCGCGACGCTGGTTGGCCGCGTAGGTGCGGATGTTGTTGGCTTCGGCCAGCACCGCGCGCGCGCGCTCGATGACTTCCTCGCCCGCCGGGGTCACCGATTCCAGGCTGCGTCCCTTGCGCACGAACAGCAGGAAGCCCAGTTCGTCCTCCAGTTGCTTGAGCTGCTTGGACAGGCCCGGCTGGGTGGCATGCACGCGGGCCGCCGCCAGCGTGATGTTGAGGTCGGCATCGGCGATCGCCACCAGGTAGCGAAGTTGGGTCAGCGTCATCGGAATCCGTCTCGGAAGCGCCGCGGCGGGCGGCGCAGGGGGAGCGAGGACTGTAGAGGATTTTCCCGGACCGTAACGCCGGTGGCTTATAACCGCAAGGCATGTCCGATCCGGCGCAAGTTATTTCCTTGTGCCGCTGTGCCAAAGCTACGGTCATGAGCCTCGAACCAGATGCTCCGCCGTGGCCACCCTGTTCCCTCTTTTCGTCGATCTGCATGACCGTCCGGTGCTGGTGGTGGGGGGCGGCGAGGTCGCCGAACGCAAGGTGCAGGCGTTGCGCGAAGCCGGCGCCCGCATCCACGTGCAGGCACCCGCGCTGACCCCGGCCCTGCAGTTGCTGGCCGACACCGGCCTGATCGGCTGGGATCCCGGCACCTTCCGCGCCGGGGCACTCGACGGCGTCTGGCTGGTCATCGCCGCCACCGACGACGCGACGGTCAACCGCGCCGTCGCCGATGCCGCCAGCCGCCGCCGGGTGTTCGCCAACGTGGTCGACGACGCGCTGCTGTCCAGCTTCCACGTGCCGGCGGTGGTCCGCCGCGGCGATCTGCAGGTCGCGGTGTCCAGCGGGGGCGGCGCGCCGATGGTGGCCCGCCACCTGCGGCGCCAGCTGGAAACCTGGCTGGATGACTCCTGGGGCGCGCTGACCGCGCTGCTGGCGCGCGAACGCGGCCACATCCGCGCGCGCTTCCCGGAAACCGGCGCGCGCCGCCGTTTCTTCGAACGCCTGTTGGCAGGCCCGTTGCCGCGGCTGCTGCGGCAGCGGCGGACGGAGCAGGCCGAACGCGCGCTCGCCGACGCCCTGGCGGCGCCTGTTTCGCCGCCGCGGGGTTCGGTGGTCCTGGTCGGCGCGGGTCCGGGCGATCCCGGCCTGCTGACCCTCAACGGCCTGCGCGCGCTCAACGAGGCCGACGTGATCCTGCACGACCGCCTGGTCAGCGATGAAGTGCTGCAGTTGGCGCGCCGCGACGCGTTGCGGGTGGAGGTCGGCAAATCGGCGCAGGGCCACAGCGTGCGCCAGGAAAGCATCCATGCGTTGATGCTCGAACATGCGCGGGCCGGCCGCCGGGTGGTGCGGCTGAAGGGTGGCGACCCGTTCGTGTTCGGCCGCGGCGGCGAGGAACTGGAGTTCCTGCGCGGGCACCGGATTCCCTACGAGGTCGTCCCCGGCATCACCGCGGCGGTGGCCTGCGCGGCCTACGCCGGCATCCCGCTCACCCACCGGGACCACGCCCAGTCGGTGCGGCTGGTGACCGCCCACTGCCGGGACTCGCTGGATACCCTCGACTGGGCCGCGCTGGCGCGGGGCCGGCAGACCCTGGCGTTCTACATGGGCGTGGCCGGGCTGGAAACCGTACAGGCGCGACTTTCCGCCGAAGGGTGTCCGGACCGGACGCCATTCGCGTTGATTGAAAGTGGGTCGCGTGCCGAACAGCGCGTGATCACCGGCCGCCTGGACGGGCTGGCGCGGACCGCACGCCATCACCAGGTGCGGTCACCCGCCCTGCTCATCCTCGGCGAGGTCGCCGGCCTGGCCGATGCCCTGCACTGGTTCGGACCCGCGCCGCTGGCCGCGCCACCACATCCCGATGACCTGGCGGCGGCCACACTCCCGCACGCCGCCTGACTTCCCTTCTCCAGGAGATTCCCTCATGCCCATCCACGACAGCATCCTCGACACCATCGGCCGCACGCCGGTGGTCAAACTTCACCGCGTCGCGCCTTCGCACGTCGAGCTGTACGCCAAGGTGGAGTCGTTCAATCCCGGCGGTTCGGTCAAGGATCGCCTGGCGCTGGCGATCGTCCTGGATGCCGAGGCCAAGGGCCTGCTCAAACCGGGCGACACGATCGTCGAAGCCACCTCCGGCAACACCGGCGTGGCATTGGCGATGGTCGCCGCCGCACGCGGCTACAAGTTCGTCGCCACGATGGCCGAGACCTTCTCCATCGAGCGCCGCAAGCTGATGCGCGCCTATGGCGCCAAGGTCATCCTGACCCCCGCCGCGGAACGCGGCAGCGGCATGGTTCGCCGGGCCGAGGAACTGGCGAAGAAGCACGGCTGGTTCCTCGCCCGCCAGTTCGCCAATCCGGCCAATCCCGCCTACCACCGGCAGACCACCGCGGCGGAAATCCTGCGCGATTTCGCCGGCCGCCGGCTGGATCACTTCGTCACCGGCTGGGGTACCGGCGGCACCCTCACCGGCGTGGGCGAGGTGCTGCGCGTGGCCCGTCCGGAAGTGCGCATCACCGCCTCCGAGCCGGCCGGCGCGTCGCTGCTGCAGGGCAAGGAATGGGCGCCGCACAAGATCCAGGGCTGGACCCCGGATTTCGTGCCGGAAGTGCTCAACCGCGAAGTATTCGACGAACTGCTGACGGTGGACGATGCCAGCGCCATCGCCACCTCGCGGCGGCTGGCCGCCGAGGAAGGCATCTTCGTCGGCATCTCCGCCGGCGCCACCGTCGCCGCCGCCTTGCAGGTGGCGGAAAAGGCCAGCGAAGGTTCGGTCATCCTGGCGGTGCTGCCGGATACCGGCGAACGCTACTTCTCCACCCCGTTGTTCGAGGGCGTCAACGAAGGCTCCGACGACGAGTGGCTGGCCTCGCTGGGCTGAGCCGGCGTTGAGGCGGCGGCGATCCGGGCACGGATCGTCGCCGGTGCGTGTCCCGGTACGCCGCATATCAACGTCCGTGGCTCTCGTCGATGCCGGAAGGTGCCCGCGCATGCATCCGGCGCGAACATCGGCACATCGGTTCCCGTCCCGGACAATCCTGTTATGACGCCGCCGGTTGCGGCGGCTTCGGGCGCGTTGCTAGGCTCGGCATGGTCCATCGCCTGGAGTCCGCCATGAAGCTGGCCGGTTCGCTGCTGCTGTCGTCGCTGTTCCTCGTCTCCGGCATCGCGGCTGCCGCGCAGTCCTCGCCGCCAACACCACCGGCAAGCTACTTCGACAACACCGGCCGCGACGACGTGTTGTCCGGCGGCGCGCGCATGATTCCGATCCACACGCCCGCCGGCGACTTCAAGGTCTGGACCAAGCGGGTCGGCAACAATCCGCGCATCAAGCTGCTCCTGCTGCATGGCGGTCCAGGCGCCACCCACGAATACTTCGAGGCCTTCGACAGCTTCCTGCCGGCCGCCGGCATCGAGTACTACTACTACGACCAGCTCGGTTCGGCCTACAGCGATCAACCCGATGACCCGCGCCTGCTGGACACCGCGCGTTTCGTCGAGGAAGTGGAGCAGGTCCGCCAGGCGCTCAAGCTGGACGGGAGCAACTTCTATCTGCTCGGGCATTCCTGGGGCGGCATCCTGGCGATGGAATACGCGCTCAAGTATCCGCAGCATCTCAAGGGCCTGATCATCTCCAACATGATGTCCAGCATTCCCGCGTACAACGACTACGCGCACAAAGTGCTGGAACCGAAGATGGATCCCGTCGCGCTGGCCGAGATCAAGCAACTGGAGAAGGACAAGCGCTTCGACGATCCGCGCTACATGGAATTGCTGTTGCCGCATTACGAAGCGCACGTCCTGCGCATGCCGGCCGCGCAGTGGCCGGAACCGGTCAACCGCTCATTCGCCCACATCAACAAGAAGGTCTACGTACCGATGCAGGGTCCGAGCGAACTGGGTGCCAGCGGCATCCTCGCCGACTGGGACCGCACCGCCGACCTGGGAAAGATCCCCGTACCCACCCTCGTCATCGGCGCGCGCCACGACACCATGGATCCGGCCTACATGGAGGTGATGAGCAAGCGGCTGCCGAAAGGCCGCTACCTGTTCTGCCCGGAAGGCAGCCACATGGCGATGTACGACGACCAGAGCACCTACGTGAACGGGCTGATCGATTTCCTGCGCGATACCGACGCGGGTCGCTGATCCGAAACGCATTTTTGTAGGAGCGA